>JBEGJS010000103.1:0-6638 GCA_041184485.1 Actinomycetota bacterium
TTTTGCGCCACAGCACTGGCGAGATCTCGTAGCCGAATAGGCGGTCGACGATGCGGCGGGTTTCTTGGGCCTGAACCAGGTTGTCGTCTAGGGCACGAGTGTTTTGCAGAGCGGCCTGAATGGCGTCTTTGGTGATCTCGTGAAAGACCATGCGCTTTACGGGAACCTTGGGCTTCAGCAGTTCGAGAAGGTGCCAAGCAATAGCTTCGCCCTCGCGGTCTTCATCGGTTGCGAGATAGAGCTCATCGGCGTCTTTCAGGGCCTGCTTGAGCGCCGTGACGGTGCTCTGCTTGCCGGCCGAAATGGCGTAATAGGGCTCGAAGCCGTTTTCGACGTCAACCGCAAACTTGCCGAAGGCCGTCTTTTTCAGCTCTGCGGGCAGGTTCTTCGGTTCGACCAGCTCGCGGATGTGACCAACCGAAGCGAGCACCTCGTAGCCGGAGCCGAGGTACTTCGAAATCGTCTTTGCCTTAGCTGGCGACTCGACGATTACGAGTTTTTGGCCGTTTGCCAATAGGTGCTCCTATGTTTCGAATGTTCAGCCGGGCAGTGCGCTTGCCTCAGCGCTAAAGACTATACCCATGGTTTCTGTGAGAGTTTTCACCCGCACACTGAAACCGAGAATACGACACTCGCCGAGTTTCACCATATAAGAGGTTGCATATTGCGCAGCCACATCGCAAGGATGCCCCGTCGTGATGCCCCGAAGCGCATCTTCGGCGGCCAGGGCAATCGAGTCGGTCTGCTGCTGCAGGCGCTGCTGGCTGATGGCAAAGTTGGTTGCCGCCGCGAGCGCTCCGAAGCCAGCGAGCGACACAAGCAACAGCAGAATTCCAAGGATGCTTCCGGCACCTAGCTCCGTCCCGCGGAAAACCTCACGCTCTGGCACCTAGAGCCCGCCCTTGCGCTCGCACGCGCGCTCGGCCGCCCAGGCCGTTGCCAACCGCACGCACACGAAGTCTGCCGTATAGCTCAGGTCAAACTTTGCGTGCGGTTTTGCCTGGCCGGCGAGCGCGCTGAGTTGAGCTTGACTCTCGCCGCGCGCTGCCGCTCTGGCCATGGTCGCGGCCGTCTCAAACAGCGCAAGCCGCTGCACCTGCAACCCCGCACCGCTCAACAGCAGCGCCGCGACCGCCATCACCGCGGGCAGCGCCACGGCGAACTCTGCCGTGACCGCCCCGCCTTCGCCCGCGAGCCGGCTCACGGGCTCGGCGTCTGCTGGGTTAGCGCGGCCTTGATCATGCCGAAGAGTATGTCTTTCACCTCGGGGCTGCGCAGTATCACCACGAGCAGCCCCGCAAAGCCGACCGCCGCCATGGTGGCGATCACGTATTCGGCGGTTGCTGCCCCCGACTCAGAGCTGAGCCTGCCTTCGCTGATACCGAGCCATTCGTTTTTTGTCATTTGTTTCCTTTCTTGTGTGTCTTTTGTGTTGGCTTTTCAACTCGCGGCACGAAGGCTCGCGATTGCCGAGGGTACAACTGTCATCAGGGCGAAGGCCGGCAGCGCAACCAAACCAAGTGGCAACGTCAGATTCACCCCAACGCGCTCGATCTTGGCCAACCGCTCCCTGAGGGCTGCCTCCCTAAACTCGTCGGCGGCATCTTGCAGGGCGGCAGATATTGACTGGCCCGTTTCGAGTGCTTGACTGACCAGTTCGTCGAAACGTTGCCCGACCGCGGGGTCCAACTCGATTCCAGACTCCGCCAGCAGTCGCCGAACCTGAACCCGAGCTCGGCTCACGAATTCACCAGCGCTCAGGGCAACCGCCATCAGGTCGAGGGGCAATGCAACGTCGGCAGCCCCAAACTCATCCGAGGCACTTTTCGTGATTCGCTTCATCCAACGCCCAGCCAGCCAAAGCATCAGCGCGCCAATCCCCAGGCACCACTGCCCGATCGGCTGACCGAGCGCGCCGACTATGTCGATGCCCAAAAGTTGACCAACCAGGATGCCCGCCAGCGGCAACCATGTTATGAGTCGGGCCGTTGCCCGCGGCGCAACCTCGGCGATCCGCACCCGTTCTGCGGCGTCGACGAGATCTCGCTCAACTTTTTCGATTCGCCGCAATACTTGCGCGGTTGCCCCACCCGTCTCGCGCGCAACCTGCATCAACAGCTGCCTAGACACTTGCACCTGCCAGATTTTGAACCTCAATAACTCCGCTTGCAGCCAGACTGAGCCGCCCAACTTCGAACCGAGCGAGCCCATGGCCTTGACTCAGGTGAAACACCCATGGCATCAGACTCGGCAGGCTTGCGATGATCTCGGCCGCGAGTTGAGCCTGCCGCGTGAGGCCTTGAATTCGACTGCCCACCGACGCGAGTGAACCAGCGTGAATAGTGCTGCCACCGCCCGGATGCCCGCTGGCGAGCGCCTCGGCGAGCGCGGCAATCTCTGAGCCACGCACCTCACCGAGCGTCACACGGTCTGGCCTCATCCGAAGTGTCTGTTTTACTAGGTCGGTAGCACTGACCGCGCCGACTCCTTCGACATTCGGCGCACGGGTCGTGAGGCCGATCACCCACGGCAGCGATGTGGCTAACTCTGGGGTGTCTTCAATGACTATCACGCGCTCGTTTTGCACCTCGTTTAGGGCGGCGGCCAGCAGGGTAGTCTTGCCCGCACCTGTGGCACCAGAAATCAAAAAAGACTCGCGGCGGGCAAGCACTCCCCTGATGCCATCGGCCACCACCCCGGTTATTCGACCGTTCGCGACGAGCCCCTCCAGGGTCGGCGCCTCGCCGCGGTGCCTGCGCACAGATACCTGCGTGCGGCTCGTCACGGTTAAACCCAGCACCGCATGCACCCGATATCTCGACTCCCCCACCTCCACGTATCCGTCGGCGCACGGCGAAGCAATGTCGAATCTCTTGCCGCAGCCGTCGAGCAACTCTCGCACCCACTCGACCATGGCTCGCTCCGAGGCGAAGGGCACATCCGTTGGTTGCCATCGCCCGCCAACGAGCAAGCGCGCCGACCTCATGCCATCAATCACGAGATCGGTGGCGTCGAACTTTTCGAGCAACTCAAACACCCTTGTAAGCAAAGCGAGCAGCGCCCAACCCGGTTAGACGATTCGCGTATTTGTGGGGAGTTTTGGGGATTAGCAAGCGCTGTGGATGGCCAAAAACCAAGAGATATGACGTAACGAGAGGGGCCCCAGGCTCTGGGGGAGTGCCTGGGGCCAGGCGACACCGGATTGGGGGGAATCGGTGTCGCGGGTCGAGGCAAGCTCGACTCAAAAAACTCTAGCATCGCCCGTGAAAGATTTATTTCCATGTGAATAACTTTCAGCACTTTTTCAGTAGTTTTTTGCCAGAAGCATTCGAAGCCCCTGATTTCGTCTGCCAGACTGACATCGTTAGGCCATCCAGAAAGACGAAGATGTCTCAAGACGAAGCAATCGAGAACCTGTTTCACGAGAACCGCAAGTTCGCTCCATCGCAAGATTTCAGCGCCCAGGCCATCGCCAAACCCGAGATCTACACCCGGGCCCAGGCCGATCGCCTTGCCTTCTGGGCCGAACAGGCCAACCACTTGCACTGGCACAAGCAGTTCACCAAAACCCTTGAATGGTCGACTCCCCCATTTGCCAAGTGGTTCGAAGACGGCAAACTGAACGTTTCTTACAACTGCCTCGATCGCCACGTTTTAGCCGGCAACGGCGACCGCGTTGCGCTCTATTTCGAGGGCGAGCCGGGCGACCACTACAAACTCACCTACAGTGAGTTGCTCGGCCAGGTAATGAAAGCGGCTAACGCCCTGACCGACCTCGGCGTGCGGGCCGGCGACCGCGTTGCGATCTATCTGCCGATGATCCCCGAGGCCATCATCGCGATGCAGGCCGTTGCGCGCATCGGCGCCATCCACTCTGTTGTTTTTGGCGGATTCTCTGCCGACTCGCTGGCCGCACGCATTCAAGATGCCGAGGCCAAGGTCGTCATCACCGCGGATGGCGGGTTTCGCAAGGGCAAGGCCACTCCCCTCAAGCCCGCGGTCGACGAGGCGCTCGCCAACGACAGGTGCCCGAGCGTCCAGACGGTTTTGGTGGTGCACCGCACCGGCAACCTAGACATCATGGTCGAGGGCCGAGACGTCTGGTGGCACGACGCCATCCATGCCGCCGCCGATCACCACGAAGCCCAGCCGTTTGACGCCGAACAGCCGCTGTTTATCCTCTACACCTCCGGCACGACCGGTAAACCTAAGGGCATTCTGCACACATCGGGCGGATACCTGACCCAGGCCGCCTACACACACCGAAACGTGTTTGACCTGCACCCGGAGTCAGACGTTTATTGGTGCACCGCAGACGTTGGTTGGATCACCGGCCACTCGTATGTTGCCTACGGGCCACTAGCGAACGGCGCATCCCAGGTTATTTATGAGGGCACGCCAGACTCGCCGCACCCCGGCCGCTGGTGGGAGATCATCGAGAAATACGGTGTCACGATTTTTTACACGGCACCGACGGCCATCCGCTCGTTTATGAAACTCGGCCACGAGATTCCCGAGCGCTTCAACCTGAGCTCACTGCGCGTGCTGGGTTCGGTGGGCGAACCGATCAACCCAGAGGCGTGGATGTGGTACTTCACGCACATCGGTGGCGGAAGAACCCCCATCGTCGACACCTGGTGGCAAACCGAGACCGGCGCAATCATGATTAGCCCACTGCCCGGCATCACGGTGACCAAACCGGGTTCGGCACAAGTTGCGCTGCCGGGAATCAGCGCGCGAATCGTCGATGACGAGGCCCGCGAGGTCGGCCGGGGACACGGCGGCTACCTCGTGCTGACCGAGCCTTGGCCGTCAATGCTCCGCGGAATCTGGAAAGACCCCGAGCGCTTCAAAGACACCTACTGGAGCCGGTTCGAAGGGCGCTACTTTGCCGGCGACGGGGCCAAATTCGACGAGGATGGCGACATCTGGCTGCTCGGTCGGGTCGACGACGTTATGAACGTTTCGGGGCATCGGCTTTCGACCACCGAGATCGAGTCGGCGCTGGTCGATCACCACTGGGTGGCTGAGGCTGCGGTCGTCGGCGCCAAGGATGAGACGACCGGTCAGGCTGTCGTTGCCTTTGTGATTCTGCGCCAAGACCAGGTCGACAAAAACATGGATGACGCCCTGGTTGCCAAGACCCTGCGCGACCATGTCGCCAAGTTGATCGGTCCGATCGCCCGGCCACGTCAAATAATGGTGGTCGCCGAACTGCCAAAGACCCGTTCAGGCAAGATCATGCGGCGACTGCTTCGAGACGTGGCCGAAGATCGGCCGGTTGGCGACATGACCACCCTTGCCGACTCATCCGTTATGGCCGCGATCAGCGGCAAACTCGCCGCCGGCGCTAACGACTAGGCGCTAGAGGCTAGGCGAACTCTGCGATTAGCTCGACCTCGACGGCCGAGTCGAGCGGCAGCACGGGCACTCCAACTGCCGAACGCGCGTGCACTCCGGCATCGCCAAAAACTTCTGCCAAGAACTCGGATGCGCCGTTCATGACCCCCGGCTGCCCAGTGAATTCCGGCACGGATGCGACGAATCCGACCACCTTGACGATGCGGGTCACGCGGTCGAGATCGCCGATGACCAGCTTCACCGCGGCAAGCGCGTTGAGTGCGCAGAGGGTTGCCAGGCGCTTGGCCTCGGCCGGGTCAACCAGACCATCCGTGTTGCCGACCTTGCCGGCGGCAGGGAGTGCGCCGTTCACAAAAGGAAGTTGGCCACTGGTGAAAACTAGATTGCCGCTAACTACCGCCGGAGTGTAGGACGCCACCGGCTTTGCCACCTCTGGCAGCGGAAAACCGAGCTCAATAAGTCGCTGTTCGATCTTGCCAACCTGAGTCATTAGGCCACCTGCCTCTTCATGTATGCCACCAGACCGCCCTCAGGGGTCTGCACAATCTGCACGAGCTCCCAGCCCTGTTTTCCCCAGTTGTTCAGGATCGCGGTGGTGTTATGAATGACCAGCGGAGTGGTGATGTACTCCCAGTTCGGCATTGATGGCATCCTCTCAGGCAAGTTTGTGGTGTTTGCGAGTAACCTAGAGTCTATGTCTCGGGAGCGCTCAGAATCGTTGCTTGGCAAGCTGCTGAAATTCACCGGCTTGGCCGCAATCGCGGGCGTTCTCGCCACCACACTGGCTGTGCCGGCCGTGGTTGTGGCAGCCATCGCAGGCACCGCCGGCCTGGCCTCATTCGAGACCCTGCCCAGCTATATCAAGCCGGTCACGGCGTCTCAGGCATCCACGATTTTTGCCTATCGCAACGGCAAGCCGGTGCCCGTGGCTCGCTTCTACAACGAAAACCGCATTTCGGTTTCGTATGAGCAGATTTCGCCAAACTTTGTCAACGCCGTGGTCTCAACCGAAGACCCGCGCTACTGGCAGCACGCGGGTGTCGACATCATCTCGCTGCTGCGCGCTACGGGTTCGAACATCGCTGGCGGTGGCGGCCCTGGCGGCTCGACCATCACAATGCAGTACGTCAAGAACTCGCTAATCGAGGCCGCTGTCATCGCCGGTGACCAGGCCGGCATCGACGCGGCGCGCTCGCGCTCGTTCGACCGCAAAATCAAAGAGATCAAGCTTGCCCTGGCGCTCGAAAAGCAGTCGAACAAGAAAGATATCTTCGCCG
>JBEGJS010000104.1:0-2587 GCA_041184485.1 Actinomycetota bacterium
GACTTGCCAGGGTTGTGCACAACGAGGATGTGCAGCTCGTCGAAGAGTCTGGCTGCGCGGGCTGCGATGTCTAGGTGCCCAAAGGTTAGTGGGTCAAAAGAACCTGGATAAACGGCGATGCTGGTCATAAAGGTAGGTTACCAGCGCTAAGACTTGGCAAGGTTTTCTTGCGCTGCCTCATCGATGCGCGCGAGGTCGGCCGCTAGCAGCGGATGCCGCTCGAGGGTGGGATCTGCGGCCAGGATCTCGGCGGCATCGGAGCGAGCGGTCTGAATGAGTTCGGCGTCGCGAACCACGCGCAGCAACTTGAGCGCTGAGCGGCCGCCCGACTGGGTCGAGCCGAGCACGTCGCCCTCGCGACGCAGCTCGAGGTCGATCTCGCTCAACTTGAAGCCATCGGTGGTCGAGGCCACCGCCTCGAGGCGCTCGAGCGCCAAGGTGGCGTCTTCTGCCGCCGACAGCAGCAGGCAAAGGCCGGCGTGGCCACCTCGCCCAACGCGGCCGCGAAGCTGATGCAGTTGCGAGATCCCAAAACGTTCGGCGTCGAGCACAACCATCACGGTGGCGTTTGGCACGTCGACACCCACCTCAATAACCGTGGTCGAAACCAGGATGTCGAGCCTGCCTGCCGCAAACTCTGCCATCACCGAGGTCTTTTCTTCGGTTGCCTGACGTCCGTGCATGAGCCCTATGCGCAGCTTTCTGACGCTCGGGTTAGATCGAAGCGCCTCGGCGACGGCAACCGCCGCCGCAAGCGGGCGCTTCGGCTTGGTGGCATCCTCGACGGTCTCGTCATCGAGCGCGGGCTGGGCTTCTTCTGGCGCATCGTCGCCGTCGATTCGCGGGCAAACCACGAATGCCTGACGGCCGGCGGCGACCTCTTCGGCAACTCGCGCCCAGACTCGAGCAACCTGCGCGGGATTCTGTTCGCGCACGACGTGAGTGGTGATGCCGCGACGCCCACCGGGCAGCTCGGTGAGCGTGGATACCTCGAGATCGCCAAACACGGTCACCGCGAGGGTTCGCGGAATCGGCGTCGCAGTCATAGTGAGCACGTGCGGCGGCAGTTTTCCCTTGAGCCTCAAGGCCTCGCGCTGTTCAACGCCAAATCGGTGCTGCTCATCAACGACTATCAGGCCCAGATCGAAGAACGAGACGGCTTCGGCAATCAGCGCGTGTGTGCCCACAACTATCTGAGCCTTGCCGCTAACAATCTGAAGCAGCGCGCGCTTCTTTTCGGCAGCCGGCATTTGGCCGGTCAGCAGGGTGAGCCCGAGCCTCTTTGCCAGTTCGTGCCCGAGCGTGCGCTCGATCGAGGCGAAATGCTGCGATGCCAAGACTTCGGTTGGGGCCAGCAGCGCCGACTGGCCACCCGCATCGGCAACGACGAGCATCGCTCGCAGCGCCACGAGCGTCTTGCCAGAGCCAACCTCCCCCTGGAGCAGCCGATGCATGGGATGCGGCCGTGCCAGGTCGTCGGCGATTTCGTTGCCAACCGCAATCTGGCCAGCGGTGAGGGTGAACGGCAAGGATGCGTCGAACGCCGCCAGAACCCCGTCTGCGGTCGCCACACGAGGCGTCGACTCCTCGGCAGCCGCCAGCAACTTGCGCTTCAGCAGGGTCGCCTGAAGGCTGAACGCTTCGTGATAGCGCAGAGTGTCGCGGGCCGCCATCCACTCGTGAGCCTTGGCGGGTCGGTGAATCTTGCGAACGGCTTCATCCGCCGAGAGCAACCCTTGCTTCACAACGAGTTCTTGAGGCAGCGACTCCTCGAGCGGCGCGAGCGTGTCGAGAACGATACCCATCGCGCGCTGAATCATCCAAGTGGTGACCACCGAGCTGGCCGGGTAAATCGGAATCGGCAGCTCAGCCCAAGCCTTGGCATCCTCGTCTGCGATCGACTCGGGAAATAGCTCGTAGTCGGGGTGGGCCAACTGAATCTGACCGTTGTAGATCGAGGTCTTGCCGGCGAAGAGACCGCGCATGCCCGGCTTGAGATCCTTTGCGCGCCAGGCCTGATTAAAAAACGTGAGGCTCATGGTGCCATCGCCGTCGGTGATTCGAATCTCGAGAATCGAGCCAGCCTTGCCCTTGATTCGGCGCTCGCGAACATCCTGGATGTCGGCGACAACCGTGACCGCCTCGCCGATCGGAATCTGCGCGATTGGCGTCAACTCGCCGCGCGTCGAATAGCGGCGAGGAAAATGTTCTAGCAGGTCGCCGACCGTTTTGAGCCCTAAATGCTTGGCAAAGGCCTTTGCCGTGCGGTCGCCGAGAACGCGGTCGAGGTTCTCGGTAGGCAAAAGCATGGTTCAATGCTATTCATGACCCGAATCATCGGCGGGCTAGTCGGCTCGATCAAACTTGCGTCGCCGGCAAAGGCAACCCGTCCAACCAGCGACCGCATCCGTGAAAGCATCTTCTCGAGACTCGAGGCTCGCGCCGCCATCGAGGGCAAGACGGTTGCCGACCTCTACGCCGGCACGGGCGCCCTGGCGCTCGAGTCGCTGAGCAGGGGCGCAGCCGAGGCCGTAATGGTCGAACGTGATGGCAAGGCCGCCGCCGTCTGCGTCGCAAACGCTCACAC
>JBEGJS010000105.1:0-3760 GCA_041184485.1 Actinomycetota bacterium
GCCCTGCTCTCGGCCGCTGGCCTCGGCGACATAGGCTCGAACTTCGGCGTCGATCGCCCGGAGTTCGCGGGCGCAAATGGCTCGATCTTTTTGGCCGGCACCATTGCACTGCTCGCCGCAAACGGTTGGCGCGTCGAAAACGTCAGTGTGCAGATTATCGGAAACCGGCCAAAGGTCGCGCCGATGCGCGCGGCCGTCGAGCAGGCGCTCTCCGCGATTCTCGCCGCCCCAGTCGCCATCGGGGCAACGACTACCGATGGCCTTGGGTTCCTCGGCAACAGCGAGGGAGTGGCCGCTGTGGCTACGGCCCTCATTTCGCGCAGGTCGGTAGGCTAAAAACGTGACCATGCGCCTCTTCGACTCGCACGCGCAAGCCATCCGCGAGTTTCAGCCGATTCAGCCCAATCGGGTTGGCATTTACCTCTGCGGCCCAACCGTTCAGGGAGCCCCGCACGTGGGTCACCTTCGCTCCGCGCTCGTCTATGACATCCTGCGCAACTGGTTCGAGATCAACGGCACCAAGGTCACTCTGGTTCGCAACGTCACCGACATCGACGACAAGGTACTCGAAAACGCAAAGGCTTCGGGCGAAGACTGGTTCGCGCTTGCCTATCGCTTCGAACTCGAGTTCAACGAGGCTTATCGCGCCCTAAACATCGCCGCCCCAAGCTACGAACCACGCGCCACCGCGAGCATCCCAGAGATGCTCGAGCTGATCGATCGCCTCATCGAGAACGGCTTCGCATACGTTGCCGAAGACGCATCCGGGGATGTCTACTTTGCCTCTGCCAAGTGGCCCTCGTATGGCGAGCTCACCAACCAAAAGCTCGACGACATGGCCAACGACGACGGCGCCGAGGGCCGCGGCAAGCGCGACCCGCGAGACTTTGCACTCTGGAAGGGCCGCAAGGCCGGCGAGCCAGAGACCGCATCCTGGAACACCAAGTTTGGCGCGGGCCGCCCCGGCTGGCACATCGAATGCTCGGCGATGTCGACCAAGTATCTCGGCGCCAACTTTGATATTCACGGTGGCGGGCTCGACCTGCGGTTTCCGCACCACGAGAACGAGCTCGCCCAGTCACGCGCTGCCGGTGACCAGTTCGCCAACTACTGGCTGCACAACGGCCTGGTCAATGTCAACGGGCAGAAGATGTCGAAGTCGCTCGGCAACAGCATCTATGCGGCCGACCTGCTCAAGGCCGGCAGCCCTCTGGCCGTGCGCTACTACCTTGGTTCGGCGCAGTACCGTTCGGTGCTCGACTATCACGAAGGCGTGCTCGACGAGGCTCAGACCGCGATCGACCGCATCTCCGCATATCTCGACCGTGCAACCCGACGCCTAGCCGGCACCAAGCACGAGGTCAGCGCGGTTGCAACCCTGGCCAGCCTGCCAGCCAAGTTTGTCGAGGCCATGAACGACGACCTAAACGTGCCAGCCGCGCTCGCCGTGCTGCACGAAACCGTGCGGCTTGGCAACTCGGCAATCGACTCGGATGACCTCGCAGCAGCAGCATCCGCGCTTGCATCGGTCTCGGCGATTCTGCACGTGCTCAACCTCGACCCTCGTGCCGAGCAGTGGGGCACATCCGGCGACTCGGCGGCGATCGCTGCGCTTGGTCAGGTAATCGAGATGCTGCTAGAAGAGCGTCGAGCAGCACGCGCAAACAAAGACTTCGCAAAGGCCGACGCGATTCGCGACCGCCTGACCGCAGCGGGCATCACAATCGAGGATGCCGCCGAAACAACTCATTGGAGCTTAGATGGCTAGCAAAGGCAAACGCCCAGGAACCCCAAAGAAGAAGGGCGCAACCGTAGGCACCGGTGGCCACGGCCGCGCCCGCCTCGAAGGCAAGGGGCCAACCCCGAAGGCAGAGGACCGCAAGGGTCACAAGGCCTTCAAGGCCAAGAACGCCGCCGAGAAGCGCGCCGACGCCGTGGCCAAGCCTGCTCGCGGAACCTCACGCGCCGCTTCTGGCAAGGGTGAGTTCTTGGCACCAGCCGCGCGCACCGCAGGCACCGCTGGCGCTCGTCGCAACGCCGGTGCTCGCGTCGCCAAGGCCGAGAACGCCGGCGAGGTGCTGAGCGGTCGCAACTCGGTGCTCGAGGCTCTTCGCGCCAAGCTGCCGGCAACCGCGCTCTATCTAGCCGCCAGAATCGAAATGGATGACCGCGTCAAAGAGGCCATCACGCTGGCAAACAACCGCGGCATCGCGGTAAACGAGGTCACTCGACCCGAGATCGACCGCATGACCGGCTTCGACTCGGTGCACCAGGGCATCGCCCTGGCCGTGCCTCCATACAACTACTCGCACCCGATGGACCTGCTCGACAAGGTACTCAGCCGCGGCCAGACTCCGCTGTTCGTGGCCCTCGACGGCATCACCGACCCGCGCAACCTCGGCGCCATCATCCGCTCGGTCGCCGCTTTCGGCGGGCACGGCGTGATTCTGCCCCAGCGTCGCTCAACCGGTGTGACTGCTTCGGCATGGAAGACCTCGGCCGGTGCCGCCGCGCGAGTCCCAGTCGCCCTAGCCGCCAACCTCACCGCGACCCTCAAGGAATTCAAGAAGCGCGGCCTGTTCGTGGTCGGGCTCGATGGCGACGGCGACATGGTCCTGCCAAAGTTCAACCTAGGCGCCGAGCCGCTCATCCTGGTGGTTGGTTCTGAGGGCAAGGGCTTATCTCGCCTGGTGCAAGACAATTGCGATGCCATCGTTTCGATTCCGATCAACGGAAACACCGAGTCGCTAAACGCGGGAATCGCCGCAAGCGTAGCGCTGTATGAAGTGGCGCGCGCCCGCGGTCGCAACTAATAGGCTAGGCGCTGACGAGAGAACCTAAACCAGGTCGCGCCAGTCGGCCTCTTCGTCGTCTTCGGCAACCACAATGGTGCCCGAAGGCACTGCGTCTGGCAGCGTGATCGAAGACGTGGATGGCAGGCCAATCAACGCCTCTTCATCGCGGCGATGGCTCAGCACGTTCTTGATGTAAGAGTTGACCACTTCGCCGAGCGGCACATCCCTGTTTTCGTTCTCGCTCATGTACCAGCGGTGCTCGAGCACCTGGTGAAAGACCTCGGCGGGCTCGAGCTTGCCGCGCATATCGCGCGGAATCGAGGTCACCACAGGCTCAAAAACGGCGCTGAGCCACTCGTGGGCAAGAACCTCTTCGTCGGCGCCAGGGCGCTGGTGCGAGAGTCGGTATTCGTCGATGTCGTTGAGCAGGCGACGAGCCTGGTTTTCTTCGACGTCGAGGCCGGTCAGGCGAATCAGGCGGCGGGCGTGATGGCCAGCATCGACAACCTTGGGCTGAATCTTGACCTTCGAGCCCGCATCATCGGTCTTAATTGCGAGCTCTTCGATGTCAAAGCCGAGCTCGTTCAACCGCGCAACTCGGCGGTTGATCTTCCAGCGCTCGAGTGCCCAGAAGGTCTCTGCTCCGGTCAGTTCGCTCCACAAGAAGCGGTACTGCTGCATGATGCGCTCAGAAATCTCAACCGGATTAACGCCCGGTGCCGCGTTGTTGCTGGCCACGAGGTCCATGAGCTCGCCCGCGATGTTGACTCGAGCGATCTCGAGATCGTTTTCGCGCTGGCCGTTTGAAAGGCCGCTGTCATAGAGAAAGCCGGTTTCGGCATCGACGAGATAAGCGGCAAACGAGCCAGCATCGCGGCGAAACAGGGTGTTCGAGAGCGAGACGTCGCCCCAGAAGAACCCAGCGATGTGCAGTCGCACAAGCAAGAGGGCCAGCGCGTCAACGA
>JBEGJS010000106.1:0-5681 GCA_041184485.1 Actinomycetota bacterium
AGATCTTGGCGGTCTCTTTGAGAATCACTGCCTCGGGAATCACGAAGGTGTCGCCGAAACGCGAGTTGAAGCGGGTGGCGAGGTCGCGGGTCAGCTCGAGGTGCTGGCGCTGGTCTTCGCCCACCGGCACGGCCTTCGGCTGGTAAAGCAGGATGTCTGCCGCCTGCAGAATCGGGTAGGTGAACAGGCCCACGGATGCGCTCTCGCTGCCACCCTTCTGGGTCTTGTCTTTGAACTGGGTCATGCGGCCAGCCTCGCCCATGCCGGTGATGCAGTTGAGCACCCAGGCGAGCTGCGCGTGCGCCGGCACGTGGCTCTGCACGAACAGCGCCGACTTGTTGTGGTCGATGCCGGCGGCCAGATACTGGGCCGCGGTGCGGCGGGTGTTAGCGCGCAACTCTGCGGGGTCCTGCGGAACCGTGATCGCGTGCAGGTCGACGATGCAGTAGTAGGCGTTGAAGTCATCCTGCATGTTCGCCCAGTTGACCAAAGCGCCCAGGTAGTTGCCGAGGTGAAGCGAGCCGGCAGAAGGCTGCATGCCGCTGAGCAGGTTTGGTTTGGCTGAGGTCATGTGGGCAATTCTATTCGTCACGGATGCGCCGCAGCGCTTGGCGGCTCGGGTTAGAGCGCGTACTCGACCACCACGGGCGAGTGGTCTGTCCAGCGGGTGTCGTATGACGCTGCTCGACGCACGGCGTAGTTGCTCGCGTGCTCGGCCAGGTTCGGAGTCGCAAGTTGGTAGTCGATGCGCCAGCCGGCATCGGTGTCGAAGGCTTGGCCCCGGAACGACCACCAGGTGTAAGGGCCGGGAGTCTCGGGGTGAGCCTGACGGCCGAGGTCGATCCAGCCCTGGGTGTGCATCCAGGTGTCGAAGTAGGCGCGTTCTTCTGGCAGAAAGCCCGCGTTTTTCAGGTTGCCCTTCCAGTTTTTGATGTCCAGCTCGGTGTGGCCGACGTTGAGGTCGCCCACGACCACGGCGAGGCTGCCAGATGCGATGAGCTGCTGCATGCGGTCGGTCATGGCCTCGAGAAACTTGTATTTCTCGACCTGCTTGGGGGTGTCAACCTCGCCGGAGTGCACGTAGGTGCTGATCACGGTGAAGGTGCCGCTCGGGGTTGCGAAGTCTGCCTCGAGCCAGCGACCGGCGCTGTCGAAGTCGTCGGGACCAAGGGTTGTGCGCGAGGCGGTGGCGGGCTGGCGGCTCACAATGGCGACTCCCGCGCGGCCCTTGGCGCTGGCCGAATCGTGCAGCACGTGCCAGATGCCGCCAGTGGTGGCCAGCCCGCCGGCCTCGGCAAGCAGTGCCTCTAGGTCGCTGGTCTCGGCGCGCACCTCCTGCAGGGCCAGGATGTCTGGTTGCTCCTGCTCGAGCCACTCGGCCATGCCCTTTCTAAAGGCGGCGCGAACGCCGTTCACGTTGACGGTGACTACCTTGATGGGCTTGTTTGGCATGAGAGCAAGTTTATGCTCCTGCGTAGAATCGACTCATGGCAGAGCGGGTCTTGGTTGGTGCGGGCGTGGGCGCCGGTGCCGCAGATGGTCCGGCGTTTAGCACGATTGCGCCAAAGGCCCCGGCCATGCCAGCCCACCAGACTCCGGCGGCGGCGCGAGCTCAGTTTGACCCCGCGGCCGAGGCCGCCAGGGCTTCTTTTGCCGGCCCGCGACCGGGTCTCATTCAACTCAAGGGTGCTCTCGATTCGCTCGCCACTCGGCTCGAGCAGTCGACGGGTGAGGCCACCAGCGATGAGGTGATGTCGACCCTCGCGGTGATGCTGCGCGACCCGCTGCTGCTTCAGGGAATCAAAGATCACATGGCCGACGGTGCTCGACTCGAGGCGGCGGTCACCGGCGCTTTCGGCGGCTTCGCCCGCAAGTTGCGCGCGGTCGGCGGGTTCTTCGCCGAGCGGGCAGACGACCTCGAGGCGCTCGCCGGTCAGGTCTTGGCGGAACTAAACGGCAAGCCAGCCGAAGCCGCAAGACCCGCCCAACCGAGCGGACCATACGTGCTCGTGGCCGAGTCGCTCACGCCCATCGACGTGGCTCAACTCGAGCGCGCTCACCTGCGCGCCGTCGTCTGCGCCACCGGCAGCGCCACCTCGCACGCGGCAATCATGCTGCGCGGGGCGGGCATCCCAGCAGTTTTTGGAGTGGTTGGAGCCGACGCCATCGAGGCCAACGAACAGCTGCTGGTTGACGCCTCGAGCGGGCAGGTTTTGGTCTCGCCATCCGACGACGAAATCGAGCAGTACCGAAATGCCGAGGATGCGTTGAACTCGCCGCAAGCTTTGGCCGTCGATCAGGTTGACGTCGGGGTAGAGATTCTCGCCAACATCGGCTCGAGCTCAGAGGCGCGGTCGGCCAAACTCGCCGGGGCCGGGGGAGTCGGCCTGTTTCGCACCGAGCTGCTCTATTTGGGCAGGCAAACGCCGCCAGACCTCGAGGAGCAGGTCTGGGAGTACACCCAGGTGCTTCGCCAGTTTGAGGGCCTCAAGGTAATCGCGCGAGTTCTCGACCTAGACCAAGACAAGCCACTGCCGTTTCTAAAGGTCGAGCGTCGACAAAGAAACGCCGACACCGGTGAGCTCGAGCCACGCAAGTATGCCGATCGCGGATTCCGCGCTCTGCTGACCAATCCCAAGGTGCTAGAGACCCAGTTGCTGGCGCTGGCGTTGGCCCAGCAAAAGGTGCCACAGACCGAGTTATGGGTGATGGCCCCGATGGTGGTTTCGGCTGCCGAGGCCGTCAAGTTCGTCAAGGCAGCTAGGTCTGCCGTGCTCTCTGCCGCGATTCACAACGCGCGACTGCCGCACGCCTTTGGCAAGGTCGGGGTGATGATCGAGGTGCCTGAGATCTGTAGCCCCGGCGAGCTCGCCAAGACTCTTTCGGCGGTTGACTTTGTGAGCGTTGGCACAAACGACCTGAGCCAGTATGCGCTCGGCCTCTCGCGCGAAGACTCAAGCGCCGACCTGGCTCTTGCTCGCGAGCCGCGGGTTCTTCGGTTGATTCGCCAGGTGGCCACCGCGGCCGAGCGTGCTGGCAAGCCGGTCGGTGTTTGCGGTGAGGCGGCTGCGGATCCGGATTCGGCCGCACTGTTTATCGAGCTTGGTGTTTCGAGTCTGTCGGCCTCGCCGGTTTTGATTCCGCAGCTTCGCCAGGCTCTGGCAGCCAAGCGCTAGTTTTGCCGCTCCGCTCTAGGCGGTGATTGTGACAGCGCCGGTCTTGGCGTCTATTGCTAAGGGAAAACTGCGCAGCGCCGGCAAACTCTTGTTGCCAAAGTTTCTTGGAGGCCTGGTGTTCAGGCCAGTGGTCATGTCAAAGTTGGCGCCGTGCTGACGGCAAACGAGGTTTGTGCCAGACCAAGAATCGAGCGGGCGAAGCTGGTGGGTGCACATGCCCCTGAATGCCCTGAAGGTTCCGGGCTTTGGCTGGGTAACGATGATGAAGGTGTCTTCGCGCTCGATTTTGGTGCGACCGTCTTCGTTTTTGACTACATCCATCTTTATGACGTAGCCGGTGGCCGTGCCCACCCTGGGCCACTTTGGGTCTCTTTTGATGTTGGTCAGAGTGTAAGTTTTGGTGGTCGCAACGGCGGCGGCGAATGCAATCGAGGATGCGCTAGAAAAACCGATCGTGGCGAGCGCGGCACCGGCAGCCTTGAGGAGGCTGCGGCGAGATAGGCGGGAATCTGGCTGCGAATCAACGACAACCACGTTGTCGGCAGGGGTGCGGCGAACGAGCTCGGGGTGTTGCCCACAGTCGTTAGCGCAGCTCATGTTCTAAGGGTAAACCCGGCTTTGGCGCGCCAACTAGGCGGCGTCAACCTTTATGAGCAAGTTCCCAGAAATGTTTCAGCGGGGTTTAGCGGCGTCCGCGCAGAATCGCCTGCTTGACCTCGGCGATTGCGCGGGTCACCTGGATGCCACGAGGGCATGCTTCGGTGCAGTTAAAGGTGGTGCGGCAACGCCACACGCCCTCTTTGTCGTTGAGGATGTCAAGGCGCACCGACGATGCCTCGTCGCGCGAATCGAAGATAAAGCGGTGGGCGTTGACGATTGCCGCTGGGCCGAAGTACTGCCCGTCGGTCCAGAACACTGGGCAAGACGAGGTGCAAGCTGCGCAGAGGATGCACTTGGTGGTCTCGTCGAAGCGCTCGCGGTCTTCAGGCGACTGGATGCGCTCGGCGACCGGAGTATCCGAGGCAATCAAGAACGGCTTGACCGCGCGGTATGCCTCATAGAACGGGTTCATGTCGACAACGAGGTCTTTTTCAACCGAGAGACCCTTGATTGGCTCAACGTAGATTGGCTCGTTGATGTCGAGGTCTTTGATCAGGGTCTTGCAGGCCAGGCGGTTGCGGCCGTTGATGCGCATTGCATCCGAGCCACACACGCCGTGGGCGCAGGAGCGACGGAAGGTCAGCGAACCGTCCTGCTCCCACTTGATCTTGTGCAGGGCGTCGAGCACGCGGTCGGTGCCGTGCACTTCGACGTCAAAGTCTTGCCAGCGCGCCTCCTGGCCATCCTCGGGGTTGAAACGGCGAACGAACAGGGTCACCGTAAAGGTCGGGACGACGCCGATTTCTTGTGCGGTCTCGGTAGCCATTAGTACTTACGCTCCATCGGCTGGTAGTTCGTGATCGTGACTGGCTTCCAGTCGATCTTGATGTCTTGGTTCTTGCCCTTTGGCGCCTTTTGCAGGTAGGCCATCGAGTGCAGCATGAACTTCTTGTCGTCGCGCTCTGGATAGTCCTCGCGAAAGTGTCCGCCACGGCTTTCGCGTCGCTCGCGTGCGGTGATGGTGAGCACCTCGGCAAGGTCGAGCAAGAAGCCGAGCTCGATTGCCTCGAGCAGGTCGGTGTTGAAGCGCAGACCCTTGTCTTGAATCTGAACGTTCTGGTAGCGCTTGCGAAGGTCGGCGATCTTGGCCATGGCCTCGTTCAGCGAATCCTCGGTGCGGTAAACCTGGGCGTTCATGTCCATGGTGTCTTGCAGTTCTTTGCGCAGGGTGGCGACCTTCTCGGTGCCGGTCGAGTTGCGCATCGCATCCATGAGGGTGACGACATCCTTGGCTGGGTCTTTTGGAACCGGCACGAAGTCGGCGGTCTTGGCGTATTCGACGGCCGCGATGCCGGCGCGCTTGCCGAACACGTTGATGTCGAGCAGCGAGTTGGTGCCGAGGCGGTTGGCGCCGTGCACCGAAACGCAGGCGCACTCGCCGGCGGCATAGAGGCCGGGCACGACGGTGTTGTTGTCGCGCAGAACCTCTGCCTGAACGTTGGTCGGGATGCCACCCATCGCGTAGTGCGCGGTTGGGAACACCGGTACCGGCTCGGTGTATGGCTCGACGCCCAGGTAGGTGCGAGCAAACTCGGTGATGTCAGGCAGCTTTGCGTCGATTACCTCGGGCGGCAGGTGCGTGAGGTCGAGCAGCACGTAATCCTTGTTTGGGCCAGCGCCTCGACCCTCGCGCACCTCGTTGGCCATGGCGCGCGCCACCATGTCGCGCGGTGCCAGGTCTTTGATGGTTGGGGCATAGCGCTCCATGAAGCGCTCGCCGCTCGCGTTGCGCAGAATGCCGCCCTCGCCGCGGGCTGCCTCGCTGAGCAGAATGCCCAGGCCGGCTAGGCCGGTTGGGTGAAACTGGTAGAACTCCATGTCTTCGAGCGGCAGGCCCTTGCGCCA
>JBEGJS010000107.1:0-11479 GCA_041184485.1 Actinomycetota bacterium
CGGCGAAAAGGCAGCACGCTTTGTTCGCTTCTGTGACGCCTTCTCGATTCCGATCTTGACCCTTGTCGATGTGCCTGGCTACCTGCCTGGCACCGACCAGGAATGGGCCGGCGTTATTCGCCGCGGCGCCAAGTTGCTCTATGCATACGCCGAGGCAACGGTTCCGCTAGTCACCGTCATCACCCGCAAGGCTTATGGCGGCGCCTACATCGTGATGGGCTCGAAGCAGCTCGGCGCAGACATCAACCTCGCCTGGCCAACCGCCGAGATCGCCGTGATGGGTGGTCAGGGTGCCGTCAACATTCTGTTCCGCGACGAGATCAAAAAGGCCGAAGAAGCCGGCCAGGATGTCGCCGCAGTGCGCGCCAAGCTGGCGGCGAAGTACACCTTCGAAGTTGCCTCGCCGTTCTTGGCAGCCGAGCGAGGCGAACTCGACGGAATCATCGAGCCATCGGCAACTCGAGTATCGGTGATCAAGGCGATGCGTGCCCTGCGCACCAAGCGCTCGAACATGCCGCCGAAGAAGCACGGCAACATTCCGCTGTAAAGCCGGGCAAACCCATGAGCGAAGAAATCACCGCAGAGCAGCTAGCGCAAGCCATCAAGGTTGAGCGCGGCAACCCGAGCCCTGAGCAACTAGCCGCCGCCATCGCCGTCTTGACGGCGTTGGCAGCCGAGGCTGCCGCGGCGTCGACGGGCTCGAAAAAGACGGTGTCGTCATGGCAAAGAAATCAGGCTCAACTGCGCGGGCCAATCGTGCCCGGTCGTCGCCAATGGCAGGCGGCGTATCTGCCCGGACTCGGTTAGGCTAAACGCATCTAAGCCCTCGGGCAGCCGAGGTATCCCTTGAGTCCAAAGGATTTATGCAATGACGCGTGAACCATCTGAAATCGACAAGATTGCCAATGCCTGGCTGCAGCGCATGGCCGAAATGTCACCTTCTTTCGCAACCTACATCGGCCAGCCCGGTGGCGAAGACAAACTAGACGACGTATCCCCCGAGGCACAGGAGCGTGAGGCAGAAGAGGCCCGCAGGGTGCTCGCCCAGCTCAACGCGGCCCCGGTTCGCGACAAGGTCGACGAGGTTACCCTCGACGCAATGCGCGAAGACCTCAACCTTGGCCTCGAGATTCACGATGCCAAGCTCTACCGCCGCAACCTCAATGTGATCGCATCGCCGCTTCAGGGCATCCGCGATATCTTTGACCTCTCGCCGACCGCAACCGAGCACGACTGGCAGAACCTCGCCGCTCGAATGAACGGCGTGCAGGGCGCGGTCAACGGATACATCGCATCGCTGCAGGAGGGCATCGACGCCAACGACACCCCCGCTCGCCGTCAGGTCGAGCGAGGCATCGAGCAGGCCGCACAGATCAACGCCGCCAACGGATTCTTTCGCGAGTTCGCAGCGGCAGCGAAGGCCGGCGACGCCGAGCTTCCTGAGTCGCTCAAGGCAGACCTTGCCAAGGCAGCCGAATCGGCAACCGCTGCCTACGGTGCACTCGGCGACTTCTTCAAGAACAGCCTGCTGCCAGCCTCGAGCGACGTCGACGCGATTGGCCGCGAGCGCTATGCGCTGTTCAGCCGCCGTTTCTTGGGCGCCAAGATCGACCTCGATGAAACCTACGAGTGGGGCAAGCAGATTCTCGCCGAGGTGACCGCAGAGCAGATCGCGGTCGCAAACGAGATCAAGCCGGGCGCATCCGTGCTCGAGGCAATCGATGCCTTGAACAATGACGCATCGCGCAAGCTGCACGGCACCAAGGCGCTTCAGGAGTGGATGCAGCGACTCAGCGACACCGCAATCGAGAAGCTCAGCGGAACCCACTTCGACATTCCAGACCCGCTCAAGCGCCTCGAGTGCATGATCGCCCCGACCAAGCACGGCGGCATCTACTACACCGGACCAACCGACGACTTCAGCCGTCCCGGTCGCATGTGGTGGTCGGTGCCCGAGGGCGTCGAAGAGTTCGACACCTGGCGCGAGACCACGACCGTCTATCACGAGGGCGTTCCTGGCCACCACCTTCAGGTTGCCACCCAGGTCTACAACAAGGATGAGCTAAACGGCTGGCGCCGACTGGCATCCTGGTCGTCAGGTCACGGCGAGGGCTGGGCGCTTTATGCCGAGCGCCTGATGGCCGACCTCGGCTTCTTGGATGACCCGGGCGACCGCCTCGGCATGCTCGACGGCCAGCGCATGCGCGCCGCCCGCGTCGTGCTCGACCTCGGAGTTCACCTCGGCAAGCCGACTCTCGATGGTTCTGGCATCTGGAACTTCGACTACGCGCTCGACTTCATGGGCAAGAACGTCAACATGTCTCCAGAGTTCGTCAACTTCGAGGTGCACCGCTACTTCGGTTGGCCAGGTCAGGCTCCGAGCTACAAAATCGGTCAGCGCATCTGGGAACAGATTCGCGACGAGTACCAGGCTCGCAAGGGTGCCGACTGGGACATCAAGGAGTTCCACCGCGAGGCACTGAACCTCGGCGGTCTCGGTCTCGACACCCTGCGTCGCGCGCTGCTCGGCTAACAAGCCGGCTGCGGCCAAGTACCATCCAGGTGACCTGTCCCCCTAAGTGGGGATAGGTCACTTTGGCGTTACAGAGCCGATGTAGCCACGCTTTTCGCCATACTGATTAGCGAAGGCTCAGCTAGAGGGGACTGCTAGAGACCTTCGGGGGATCCGGAGAAACCCGGATCACAGGGGGCGAAGAGGTGGCCGCAAGGCCACCTCTTCCCGCATTTAATGGCTAAGTTGCAACCAGATCGCGGGTTGCGCTTCTCCTGGCCTGAAACCAGCAACCGTCAAGCACCAACGCTCATTCTTTGGCGCGCGGATGGTGACCTTGCCGACCTCAAGCTGCGCGATCGCATTCGCCGCCTGCTTCACCAACGCCGCACGTGCTTCAGAGCCCAGGTGGTCGAGTCCGCCGTCATCGAGCAGCGTCACCTCAACGCCTCGAGCTCGAGCAGATTTCACTGCCGCCCGCAACTCATCGTTGAGCAGGTTTCGGCCGCGAATCTCATCGCGCATGCCAGCCTCAAGAAGTCGCGCCTCGCGACGACCACGCTCGTCGAGCTGGCCCTTGGCCTTCGAGATTCGGCGCAACTCGGGCAGAGCCTCTTCGAACATCTGCTGCAACCTCTCGGTTCGCTCGGCTCGGGCTGCCGTGGTGGCCGCAACAGCCGAGAGTTGCTCGACCCTGCTTCGCACGAACTGCTCGATGTCGCGACTTGCCCGCGTTAGACCAACCGAAACCGCCTGCCCGGCCGCCACTAGAAGCGTCATGCCAATCAAACCGCTGGTTGCGATTATTTGTGGGCCGCCGTCATAGAGCATGATTCCCAGAACCAGGGATGCCGCCAGCCACGAGAAGTTTCCGCGGTTGCGCACCGCCGTGACGCACAGCAAAACCCCGATGGCGCCAACGTACCAAGTCTCGAAGGTTTCGTGGGCCAGGTCTGCCAACTGTGCGTTGATCAGAATCGGCAACGCCATCGAAACCGCCAGGTTAAACCACGCCTGCAAGCTCGGCATGGTTAGGCCGCGATAGGCAACCAGGGTTGGCACAACGGCAGAGAGGTAGAGCACGATGGCAAGCCATCCTACGAAGGGGTCTCGATAAGAGTCGAGCCACAGCGCACCGAGCACGGCCTGAAAGACCGCGAACGAGAGTCCTACGGTAGAGATCACCCAGCGCGGGAGCCTGATCATGCGAAACCCCACTCGATCACGATGGTGGTGCCGCCACCGATCTTCGATTCGATAAAGACTTTTCCGCCGACGGCCTCGACTCTGGCGATGATCGAGATGCGCAGGCCAAGGCGCGACTTGGGCACGCGACCCGGCCTGAAGCCAACACCGTCATCCTTGATGACGATCTTGATGCCCTTGGATTCGACCTTCAGGCGCAGCAGGCGGCGAGCGCGGCGGCCAGCGTGTTGAATCGAGTTGGCAATCGCCTGCACCGTTGCCTCGGTGATGGCAACAGCAACCTCGGCGGGAATCAGGGTCAGATTTGCGCCAGAACTTACGACCTCGACGGTTGGATCTTGACGTGTAACGGCCGCCGAGAGAGCGTCGAAGAACGAGCTAACCGTGATTCGCTCGCCGGCCGCCTCGAGTTCGACCGCGGCCCCTTCGATGCGAGCGATCGCGGCATCCGCGCTCTCTTTGGCCAGATGCTCCTGTTCGGCATCTCGGGCATTGGCAGCGAGCAGCAGGGTCGTGAGCACGCTGTCGTGCACGAGAGCATCGAGTCGCAGCCGCTCGCGCTCGAGCGCATCAACCCTCGCGCGTTCGGCAGCAGCCTCGAGCGACTCTTGATTCGCCTGGTCGACGCGTTCGGCCGACTGTCGAAGCAGGGTAACCAAAACGGCAATCGCGGCGCTGAACGTGACGATGTAGATGCCATCCTGGATCACCTGGCCGACGGTTGCCCCGCCGCCGTTGGGCTGAACGTGAATCGCCATCCAGGTCATTGGCATGGCGACCATGAAACCATAAGCCCACCAGCGCGGCAGATACATGCTCGCCGCCATCGAGGCCACGCCCGTCGCCCACCAGGGCCACGGCCTAAAGTGCTCGGGCAGTTGGGCGTCGGGCAGCACCTGCACCGGCCAGGCCAGCAAGACCAGAAGCACGCTGAAGGCGTGCACCGCATAACCGGCTGGCCAAGCCCTGCCGAACCAAAAGTTGATGAAGTTGGCGAGCACCGCAAAAACGATCAGCCCGAGGGATGCCCACATAAGGGGTCGCTTGAGGTACTCGTGCTCGCCCCACACGTTGATCGCCATCTCGGCCGTGGTGATCACGCCAACGGCAGAAAAAACACGGCCAACCAGCAGGTCGATGCCGACCTTGGCAACGCTCGCGCCTGGGCGCACTACAGCGACCCCTCGCTGATTAGGCCATCCTCGATGGCGCGAAGCAGAAGCTCGGTCTTGGATGTCACCGGTCGCCCGATATCGGCATACTTCGAGCGCACCCGATCAATGTGCTCCTTGGCGGTGTTCACCTTGATCTCGAGGGCGAAGGCAACCTGCTTGAGCGCCATTCCGCTGGCATAGAGGGTCAGCACTTCGCGCTCTCGCGGCGATAGCTTGGCGTCTTTGAAGTCGATGTCTGAGTCGATGGCGGCCGTGGTCTCGGTGTTGTTGAAGTACACGCCGTTGGCTACCAGCCGCATGGCATCGGCTAGCTCGCTCATGCTCTTAGCCTTGGGCACCAGGGCGGCGGCCCCAGCTTTGATTGCATCGCGAACCAGGATGCGCTTGTCGGCGATGCTGAAAATCAGTACCTGCGAACCGCGGGCCAAAACGCGTTTGACGTTGTCGGTGACCTGCGAGCCATCGGCCAGGCTGAGGTCGAGCACCACGACCTGACAGTCTCGCTCGCCGAGTTTCTCCTCTAGTTCATCAACCGTGGATGCGGCCGCCAACAGTTCGAACCCGTAGTCAACGCAGCTACCCCTGAAACCCGCCCGAATCGCATCGTGGTCGTCGACAATCGCAACGGTCACGACCTCGCTCTCGAGCGCATCGCTCGGCTCGGGGGTTTCGCTCACGTGGGGAATCATTAGGCCCTAACTAGACTCGCGATCGACTCAAAGTGGTGGGTGTGCGGAAACAGGTCAAAGCTCTTGATCTCGGCCACCTTGTAGCCACCCGCGGTCAGCTGCTTGAGGTCGCGCGCAAGTGCTACCGGGTCGCAGGCCACATAGATGATGTGCTTGGGCTGCACGCGCAGCAGGCCGGCAACGACCTTGGCGCCAGCGCCCGAGCGCGGCGGATCTAGCACCACGGTGGCATCTGCCATGCCCTCGGGCTTGAGCTCGTTGATGAAGCGCTCGACCGGGGTGCAAAGCGCGGTGGCGCCATCGATGTCGTGCAGGTTAATGCGGGCGTCCTCGGTCGCCTGCTTGAACTGCTCGACGCTGGTGATCTTGAGCTTGGTGCCAAACTTGGCGGCCAACGCACCGCTAAACAGGCCTGCTCCGCCATAGAGGTCGAGGTTGTTCGCCTTGACATCAAAGCCCTGCTTGGCGGCGAGTTCAACAACTGCCTTGCCTAGGGTGTCGGCTCCGTAGCGGTGAACCTGCCAAAAGGCACCGGGCGAAAGTCTGAAGGTGCGGCCAGCGGCGCGCTCGACTAAGCGCTCTTCGCCCTTGACCTTCTTGTCGACCAGCCACTGCAGCTGACCGGTGCTCGAAGAAGCGATTTCGATCTTCGAAACGTCTGACCAGTTTTTGAGGTGCAGACCAGCCTCGCGAATCTCTTCGACCGCCAGAGGCAGGTCTTTGACCCAAACGACGTCGTGGCTTCGCTCGCGGTATGGGCCGGGCGTGCCATCCTCGCCAACCTGAAGCTGAATGCGGGTGCGATAACCGAGGCCGTTGTCGGCATCGTCGCCGGGCAGAGCCTGAACCTCGGGGCGAAGCGCGATGCCAGCCATGCGCTGCAGGGCCTCTTCTAAAACGTCTGCCTTGAGCTCTCGCTGACGAGCGAGTTTGATGTGACCGAACTCGGCGCCACCAGCGCCACCCGGGCCGGCCTGTTTCCAAACGTGCTTCACGCGGTCTGGCGAGGCCTCAACGATTTCAACGGGCTCTGCTCGACAGAATGATCCGCCGCGGTCTTCGAATACTCGAACCATGGCCTTCTCGCCGGGCAGAACGTGCGAGACAAATACCACTCGCCCATCGTGCCTTGCCACAAAGACGCCACCGTGCGCGACCTTCTCGATGTCGACGACGAATTCTTTGCCAAGCCAGGATGGAGTTTTATTCACCCCTCAAGTGTGCCAGACGTGCCAGACTCGATGCGTGACTCGACTGGTTCTCGCCTCAACTTCTCCCGCCCGACTTCGCCTGCTTCGCGATGGCGGAATCGAGCCAATCGTGATTCCAAGCCGGGTCGACGAAGATGCCGTGGTCGAGCGCCTCACCGCGACCGGCGCAATCGGTAACACCGAGACCATGGTTCTTGCGCTAGCCAAGGCCAAGGCCGAGGCCGTGGTTGGCCACCCGGATGCCGCCGACGCGCTCATCATCGGCTGCGACTCGAGCCTCGAGCTCGACGGCGAATCGCTCGGCAAACCGCACGACCCGGTGACCGCGATCGCCCGCTGGCAGAGCATGCGTGGCCGCTCTGGCCGGCTATACAGCGGCCACTGGCTCATCGACAACCGACACCCGCAGCCCGGCAAGTTGCCGCCGGCCACCGGCCACGCGAGTTTCGCAACAGTCAACTTTGCCGACCTAAGCGACGCCGAGATCGAGGCCTACGTGGCCACCGGCGAACCGCTCGCGGTCGCCGGCGCCTTCACCATCGACGGTCTCGGCGGCGCCTTTCTCGAGTCAATCGAGGGCGACGCACACACCGTGGTCGGGCTTTCGCTGCCGACCCTGCGCAACCTCACCAACCGAATCGGTGTCGAATACACGAGCCTGTGGAATCGCATCGGCTCTAACGAATAGGCTTTCGGTATGAAAATCACCAAGGTCTTGATTGCCAACCGCGGCGAAATCGCCGTTCGCATTATTCGCGCAGCCAAGGATGCCGGAATCGCATCCGTCGCCGTTTATGCAGACCAAGACCGTGACGCCATGCACGTCAAGATGGCCGACGAGGCTTATGCCCTAAACGGCACCACCGGCCCAGAGACCTACCTGGTGATCGACAAGATCATGACCGTCGCCAAGAAGTCTGGCGCCAACGCAGTGCACCCCGGCTACGGATTCCTCGCCGAAAACGCAGAGTTCGCCCGCGCAGTCATTGCCGCCGGCCTGATCTGGATCGGCCCATCCCCCGATGCCATTGAGCGCCTCGGAGACAAGGTTTCTGCCCGTCACGTTGCCGAGAAGGTTGGCGCACCGCTGGCCCCAGGCACCATCAACCCAGTCTCAGGCGCCGAAGAAGTTCTCGAGTTCGTCAACAAGCACGGCCTTCCGGTCGCCATCAAGGCCGCCTTCGGCGGCGGCGGTCGAGGCATCAAGGTCGCATACAAGAAGGACGAAGTCGCCGAGCTGTTCGAGTCGGCAACCCGCGAGGCAATCGCGGCTTTCGGCCGCGGAGAGTGCTTCGTCGAGAAGTACCTCGAAAAGCCACGCCACGTCGAGACCCAGTGCCTCGCCGACGCCCACGGCAACGTAGTCGTCGTTTCGACCCGCGACTGCTCGCTGCAGCGCCGCCACCAGAAGCTCGTCGAGGAAGCCCCCGCCCCATTCCTAACCGAAGACCAGATCGAGCGCCTCTACTCGTCATCGAAGGCGATCCTCAAAGAGGTCGGCTACCAAGGCGCCGGCACCTGCGAATTCTTGGTCGCCCAAGATGGCACCATCTCGTTTCTCGAGGTCAACACCAGACTCCAGGTCGAGCACCCAGTCTCTGAAGAGGTCACCGGCCTAGACCTCGTTCGCGAGCAGTTCCGCCTCGCCGAGGGTGGCGTTCTCGACTACGCCGACCCAGAAATCACCGGTCACTCGTTCGAGTTCAGAATCAATGGCGAGGATGCAGGCCGTAACTTCATGCCTGCCCCGGGTCCAGTCAATCTGTTCAAGGCACCTAGCGGCCCTGGCGTTCGCGTCGACACCGGCGTTGAGTCGGGCGACGAAATCAGCGGCTCGTTCGACTCGATGGTCGCCAAGCTAATCGTCACCGGCGCAAACCGCACCGAGGCCCTGGCCCGTGCCCGCCGTGCGCTCGACGAAATGCAGGTCGATGGCCTGCCAACCGTGCTTCCTTTTCACCGCAAGATCGTCAACGACCCGGCCTTCATCGGCTCGGCAACCGACAACGGCGTTGGCAAGTTCGGCATCTACACGCGCTGGATCGAGACCGAGTGGACCAACGACATTGAGGCGTGGTCGGGCGTTGCCGAGGCCGGTGCCGAGCCTGCAGAGCGCAACGCGGTGGTCGTCGAGGTCGACGGCAAGCGCATCGAGGTTTCGCTGCCAAAGCGTCTATTCGCCGGTGGTGGCGCTGCCGCCGCGACTAGCTCGGCTGGTGCCGCGCCAAAGCGCCGCGGTGGCGGCTCGGCTTCGGCTGCCAGCGGCAACGCCGTGGTCGCGCCAATGCAGTCAACGGTTGTGAAGATTGCGGTTTCGGTTGGCGACAGCGTGAACGCTGGCGATACCGTGATCGTGCTCGAGGCCATGAAGATGGAGCAGCCAATGTCTTCGCCAAAGACCGGAGTGGTCAAGGCGATTGGCGCATCCGTGGGCGAGACCGTTGGCGCTGGAACCGTGCTGATCGAGTTCGAAGACTAACTTCGCAAAAATCTTGAGGCGGCCGAGCGCCGCTGCGTCGACTAAATGTTGGCGCTACTAAATGTTGGTGATGTGCAGCGCGCGAGCCGCGTCTGCAATCGATGCCGAGAGCGACGGATAGACCGCAAACGTGCTGGCGACCTGGTCGACGGTCAGGCGATTCTCAACCGCAATCGCGATCGGGTAGATCAACTCGGATGCCTTCGGCGCCACAACTACGCCACCGACAATAGTTCCGCCGGTTGAGCAGAAGAGCTTGATGAATCCATCGCTGATGCCCTGCATCTTTGCGCGCGGGTTCAACTCGAGCTCGACCTTATAGATGTGGCCGTTGGTCAGGCCATCCTCGATTGCCTGCTGCGACCAACCGACCGAGGCGATCTCTGGCTGGGTAAAGACGTTGGATGCCACGTTGCGCAGCTGGGTCGGGCGGGCGATGTCACCCATCGTGTGAAAGACCGCGGTGCGGCCCTGCATCGCGCTAACCGAGGCGAGCGGCAAGAAGTTGGTGCAGTCGCCGACGGCATAGACGTTGGCACGCGAGGTGCGGGCTACCTTGTTGACCGCAACGTGACCGGTCTCGGTCAGCACCACGCCGGCCTCCTCGAGCCCCAGGCCCTCGGTGTTAGGAATCGAACCGACCGCCATGAGGCAGTGCGATCCCTCGATGACGCGACCATCCGCGAGGGTGACCTCGACGCCGCTGCCAGTGTTGACCACCTTGTCGGCGCGACTCTTGTTGAGCACCTGCATGCCCTTGCGACGAAACACGTCTTCGATGAGCTTGGCTGCGTCGAGGTCTTCGCTCGGCAGCACGGTGTCGCGGCTCGAAATCAGGGTCACCTGGCAGCCCAGGCCGCGATAGGCCGAAGCAAACTCGGCGCCGGTCACACCAGAACCGACCACGATCATGTGCTCTGGCAGTTCGGTGAGGTTGTAGAGCTGGGTCCAGGTAAGAATGCGGTCGCCGTCTGGCATAGCGGTTGGCAGCTCGCGAGGGTGGGCGCCAACGGCCACGATGATGGTTTTCGCCTCCATCTTGACGGCCTTGCCGCCATCCCCTGGTTCAAAGATCACGTGGTGATTGCCGTCGAGGCGCCCGAAACCGTCGAGCACGCGCACGCCGGCCGCGGTCAAAACGTTGTGCATCTCGCTCGACTGAGCCTCGGCAAGAGCGAGCAGGCGGCGGTTGGTCTCGGCGAGGTCGAGGCGAAGCTTTGGCTTGATAACCTTGCCGGCTTCGGTGAAGTGAATGCCGAGCTCTGCGGCCTGGGCAACCGAGTTTGCTGCCTCGGCGGTTGAGATCAGGGTCTTCGAAGGCACCACATCGGTGAGCACAGCGCTACCGCCAACACCCGATCGTTCGATGAGGGTGACGTCGGCCCCGAGCTGGATTCCGGCGAGAGCCGCTTCGTATCCGCCAGGGCCGCCACCGATGATGACGATGTGGTGTTTCTTGATTTCAGTGCTCACCCTGATATTGTGCCAGTTTCTGGTGAACCCAATGTGTCGCGCAATTAGACTTCAGGCATGAATGGCTTTTCTGGCGACGCTGCCAACCCGCTCGACGACCCAAGAATCAACCCCAAGGATGTCGCCGCGGCCGCCGCAGAGTTGCTGGCACAGCGCACCGGCGTGGCTAGTCACGACATTGCCCTGACCCTCGGTTCGGGCTGGGCTAAGGCCGCCGACCTGATCGGCGAGACGGTCGCCACCATCAACGCCACCGACCTGCCCGGGTTTACCGCCACCGCGGTGGTTGGTCACCTGCCGACCATCCGCTCGATTCGCCTGGATAACGGCAAGCACGCCCTGGTCTTGGGCTCACGAACCCACCTCTATGAGGGGCTCGGGGTTCGGCGAGTGGTGCACGGAGTGCGCACGGCCGCAGCCGCCGGCTGCACGACCATGGTTTTGACCAATGGCGCCGGCGGCATCAATAGGGCGTGGCCGAGCGGCACTCCGGTGCTGATCAGCGACCACATCAACCTCACGGCGACCAGCCCAATCGAGGGTGCAAACTTCGTTGACCTGACCGACCTTTATTCGCGCGAACTTAGAGATGTCGCCCGTTCGGTTGACCCGTCGCTCGACGAGGGCATCTATGTGCAGTTTCGCGGCCCGCACTACGAGTCGCCCGCCGAGGTGCAGATGGCGCGCATCATCGGCGGCTCGCTCGTTGGCATGTCGACAGGGCTCGAGGCGAT
>JBEGJS010000108.1:0-13417 GCA_041184485.1 Actinomycetota bacterium
AGGTAGGCAAGTCAAACGATTTCGAGATGGACATGGGCACCCTCACCGGCGCGGCCCAACTCCAGCGTGTTAGCGGCTTCGTCGAAGACGCTCTGGCCAAGGGCGCCAAACTGGTCGCGGGCGGCAAGCAGCTGAGCGCCGAGGGTCCGTATTTCTATGCGCCAACCGTGATTACCGACATCACCGACGAAATGTCGCTCAACCGCACCGAGGTCTTTGGCCCGATAATCCAGCTCTATCCATACGATGACATCGATGAGGCGGTCGACCTCGCCAACGACACAGAGTTCGGCCTGAACGCATCCATCGTCGGCAACGAGCGCGAGGCTCTGCGCCTTGCATCGAGGCTTCAAGCCGGCTCGGTGAACATCAACGACGGATTCCGCGCATCCTTCGCATCGATGTCTTCTCCGATGGGTGGCATGAAACACTCCGGCAAGGGTCGACGCAACGGAGAAGGCGGGCTGCTGAGGTTCACCGAGACTCGCACGATTGGCACATCGGCATCCTGGTTCAAACTGCCATCGAAGGCCAGCGAATACGAGCGCATGGCGCCGCTGATGAACCTGTTGAACACGGTTCTGAAGCGCCTACCGAACTAGGTAGATTCGCTGTCGAACGGCGGTTTCTCGCCCTTTGCGATGGGTGCTGGTGCATCCAGGTTCATCAGAGGCCCAGCCACGATTGGTTGCTTCGATGCCTCAAAGTCCTTGGGGTCAAGGTCTTCTAACAACGCCTCGCGGATGATTCGTCGCGGGTCGTACTGGCGAGGGTCTAGCTTGCGCCAGTCGAGATCTTCGTAGTCGTCACCGAGCTCGCTTTTGAGCTGATCTTTTGCACCTTCGGCCATGCGGCGCAGACTCTTTACCAGTCGGGCCAGCTGCTGGGCATACTGCGGCAGGCGATCGGGTCCGAGAACGAACACCGCGATCACCAGAAGAATCAGAATCTTCTCGCCACTAAGTCCAAACACAGTTCAAGGTTACCCGCAAGCCTGCGCCAGCACACCTGTCAATCCGCCTATCCTTATGGCAGGAGACCAAATGGTAGACAAGATCAGCAGTTGGAAATACGCCGAAGACTTCACCGGTGAGACCGATGCGATGCGTCAGGCTCGCGGTCGCGCAGATGAACTCGGCGTCGAATGCATCACGCCGGCAACCGGCGCTCACCTGGCCCTCATTGCTTCGGCTCTCGGAGCAAAGACCATCGTCGAAGCAGGCACAGGAGCCGGACTCTCGGCCCTCTGGCTACTTAACGCAGCACCTAACGCGGTGCTTGCCACCATCGAGATCGAGCCAGAGTTTCAGGCCGCCGCAAAGCTCGCCTTTAGGGACGCGGGTATCGCCGCCAACCGCACCCGTGTGATCCTCGGCAAGGCACACGAGGTTATGTCGAACATGGCCGACGCCGCCTATGACCTGGTTTTCTTGGATGCCGACAAGGAGACCCTCGAGATCCAGCTCGGCGAGGCCTCGAGGATGCTCCGCCCCGGCGGCGTGATCGCCGTGGCGCACGCCCTGTGGCGCGACAAGGTGCCAGACCCAGCGATGCGAGACGATGCCACCGCCTTCTATCGCGACGCGCTTCGGTTCTTCGGCGACCACGACGACTTCGTCTCGGTGCTCTCAACGGTCGGCGACGGGCTGCTGCTCGCATCCAAGCGCTAAACACTTGATTAAATGAAAAAGCCGGTCATCGCTGACCGGCTTTTCTTTTGTTGAACTACTTTCGAACGACTCCTGCGAGCACGTCGATAAGGTCCTGAGCCTCTTTGTCATCCATCGAGACGACCATGCGGCCGCCACCCTCTACGGGCAACTTCAATACGATTCGACCAGGCTTTTCGCGTTCTGCCTCGAGTGGACCATCGGTTCCGCGTGGCTTCTGTGCTGCCATTTATTAGTGCTCCTTGTATGACTTGGCGTCGCTGCCAGACTTCAATTAAACCAAAGTTTTTGGGGTTAAAAAACCGCAAGTGCCCCTGTGCAAAGAATTGCTGCTTTCGCTTTGATAACGGTTGGCGCAAAGTTCGCTCGCAGCGACCGTCGTCTCGTTGATTTAGGCGGTGAGCCAGGCCCTCAAGGCGTTTTCGACGAAGTAGATCTGCTCGACAGGCACGTTTTCGTCGTCGGCGTGAGCCTTGTTGGGGTCTCCCGGGCCAAAGTTCACGGCTGGAATTCCGAGCGCGCTGAATCGGGCCACGTCTGTCCAGCCGTACTTTGGCCGAGGGGTGGTGCCGGTGGCCGCCACGAATGCCACGGCCTCTGGCAGGTCGAGACCTGGGCGGGCACCTTCAGCTAAATCAACCAGCGCAACGGAGTCTGCCTCGCCGAGCACAGAGCGCACGTAGGCTTCAGCTTCGGCCGCGCTCCGGCTTGGTGCGAATCGGTAGTTCACCGTGACGACAACTTCGTCGGGAATCACGTTGGTGGCGATGCCGCCCGAGATGAGCACGGCGTTGAGGCTCTCGCGATAGACCAGGCCGTCGACCTCGATCTCGTTTGGCTGCCAGGCCTGAAGGCGAGCAAGCAGATCTGCAGCGGCGTGGATGGCGTTCTTGCCCATCCATGGCCTCGCCGAGTGCGCCTTGACTCCCCTGAAGCGAACCTCTAGGCGCATGGTGCCGTTGCAGCCGCCCTCGACTAGGGCAGAGGTCGGCTCGCAGAGCACGGCAAAGTCACCTTCGAGCAAGTGCGGCAACTCGCGCGACAGGCGGCCAAGCCCGTTCAGGGTCGAATCCACTTCTTCGTGGTCGTAGAAAATCCAGGTGACATCGACGTTTGGCTCTGGCACCTCGACCGCGAGCTTGAGCTGCACCGCGACGCCAGCCTTCATGTCGACCGAACCGCGGCCCCAGAGCACGTGAGCGCGCTCCATGTTGAGCAACTTGGTTGGCAGGTTATCAGCAACCGGCACGGTGTCGATGTGGCCTGCGATGACCACTCGCTTGTCGCGGCCGAGGTTGGTTCGTGCCACAACAGCATCCTGGTGTCTGAAAACTTCGAGGTGAGCGGCCCCGCGCAAGACCGCTTCGATGGCGTCGGCAAGCTCTTTTTCGTTGCCCGAAACAGACTCGATGTCGCAGATGGCGCGAGTCAGTTCGACTACGTCGGCGTTGGGGTTCAGGGGCGCGTGGGTCACAGAACGAGCCTAATGTAACCTTGAACTGTGACTTCTGCGACTTACCTAAACTCAAAGGCCTGGGGCCATGGCATCGCCACGATTGCGGCCGACGGCACCGTGCTCGACACCTGGTACCCAAACCCGCAACTGGGCGAGGCGCCAAAGAACGACTCCGCGTGGCTGGTGCCGCGCGAACTCGACGCACTGGTTGGCGAAGACAAGCGCCGCCGAGTCACGACCCAGGTGGTTCGCACCGAGATCGACCTTCAGCTAGCCGTTGCCAGCACCGCCGACGCCTACCTGCGCCTGCACCTGCTCTCTCACCTGCTAGTTCGCCCAAACACAATTAACCTGGATGGCCTGATCGCGGCCCTTCCGATCGTGGCATTCACCAACATCGGTCCGGTCGCCATCGACACCCTCGACGAACTGCGCCCATCGCTGCAGCGCCAGGGCGTCATCGTGCACGCGATCGACAAGTTTCCTCGCCTGGTCGACTACGTGACCCCTAAGAAGGTGCGCATCGGCGATGCATCCAGGGTTCGACTCGGGGCACACCTCGCACCGGGCACCACGATCATGCACGAGGGATTCGTCAACTTCAACGCCGGCACTCTAGGCAACGCGATGGTCGAGGGCCGAGTGGCCCAGGGCGTCATCGTGGGCGACGGCTCTGACATCGGTGGAGGTGCCTCGATCATGGGCACGCTATCCGGTGGCGGCCGCGAGCGCGTTTCGATCGGAGAACGCTCGTTGCTCGGCGCCAACGCTGGTCTTGGCATTTCTCTCGGCGACGACTGCGTTGTTGAGGCTGGCCTCTACCTGACCGCCGGCACCAAGGTGACCATCGTGGATGGCGGCGACAACCGAATAGTCAAGGCAGTTTCGCTGAGCGGGCTGAATAACCTGTTGTTCCGCCGCAACTCGCAGACCGGCGCCGTAGAGGTGTTGCCGAAGGTTGGCGTGGGAGTCACGCTCAACTCGGTTCTGCACGTTTAGGGTCGCCGCGGTTAGCCGCGCACCGAGTCCCAACCGCCCTCTGGCAGGGCTTCATCGTCGAGCAACACTGTCCTGTCGGCCTGCGCCTCGAGCACCTCGCCGATCACCTTGAACTCGCGTGGAATCTGGGCGTTTGGGCCGAAGGTCGCGAGCAGCGAGTGATCTTCGCCACCGTTGAGCACCCAGGTTAGCGCGTGCAGGCCCAGGGCCATCGCCGGCTGCTCAAGCATCGCCTCGAAACCGCTCAGGTCGCGGCGGTTGATTCTTAGGGTGACCCCAGACGCCTTGGCGATGCGGCTCGCATCGCGCGATAGCCCGTCAGATAGGTCGAGCATCGCGGTTGCGCCGGCAGTCGCGGCTCGGGGGCCGGCGGCAATCGGAGGCCTTGGGCTGCGCTGCACGGCGACAAACTGGTCATAGGCCGCAACCTGCTCCGGGCCTCCGCCGCTCAGCAGCGCCAGCCCGGCGGCAGCCTGACCCATGGTGCCGGCCACCGCGAGCAGGTCGCCCGGCTTGGCGCCAGAGCGCAGCACCGGCTCGCGACCCTCGAGGTCTCCGTGGGCGGTGACCGCAACCATCACAACCGGGCCGGCCGCGAGGTCACCGCCAACTACGCCGCAGCCGGGCGCGAGCTCGGCGCATCCAGCGCTCAGCCCGTCGGCAAAAGCCTCAAGCCACTCGATCGCAGTGTCGCTCGGGGCGACCAGCGAGACCACCAGCGCGGTTGGCACGGCCCCCATCGCCGCGACGTCGGCGATGTTGCTCGCAACCGCCTTGAATCCCAAGTCGAAGCCGCTCGACCAGTCGAGTCTAAAGTCGTGACCCTCAACCAGGGTGTCGGTGGTGACGGTAAACCGGCCATCCGAGGCAGCAACCACCGCCGAGTCGTCGCCGGGGCCAACCAGTGCCGCGGCGGCCGAGCCGAGGCGCGAAATAGTGCGTCTGAGGCTCTCGTTTTCGCCCAGCGAGGCGATCGTTTCGCCGGTTGCGGGCTGCGGTTCGTTGATGGGCACACATCAAAGGTAGCCTGTATTCGATGAAGATTTTGCTGACCGCAGCGGTTGCCGCAGCCACCGCGATTGCCCTTAGCGGGTGCACGTCAACGGTCACGCTCGACGCCGCTCCAGACTCGAACAACCCGCTCTGCGCCGAGATCACGGTTCGACTCCCCCAGAACCTGGCCGGCCAAGACAAGCGCACCACCGACGCCCAGGCCACCGGAGCCTGGGGCAACCCATCCACGATTCTGCTTCGCTGCGGCCTGCCGCCGGTCGAGGCGAGCCTGCTCAAGTGCGTTACCGTCGAAAACGTCGACTGGTTGGTTGACCCGAGCAAAGCCCCGAGCTATCGATTCATCACGTTTGGCCGCAAGCCGGCAACAGAGGTGATTGTCGACTCAAAGAAGGTCGCCGGCATCGACGTGCTGACGAACCTGTCGCTCGCGATTCAGAACATCCCGGCGACTCGCACCTGCACCGCAATCAAATAACACGGATGCCTTCGGCGCCAGAAACGCTCTGGCTGCCGTTTCGGCGCAGAACCTAGCGCTGCCCCGGCTCGAGGGCCAACTCGATCAGCTCGTCGATCAGCTGCGGATAACCGATTCCCGACTCTTGCCAGAGCGATGGAAACATCGACAGCGGCGTAAAGCCGGGCATGGTGTTGACCTCGTTGAGAATGAAGCCCGTCTCGGTCAAAAAGAAGTCGACTCGCGCGAGCCCGCGGCCGCCAATCGCGGCAAAGGCCATCTTGGCGAGGGCCTGCATCTGCGAGAGAGTCGCCGGTTCCATCTCTGCCGGAATGATCAGATCGACCGAGTCTTCATCGCGATACTTGGCCTCGAAATCATAGAAGTCGCGGCCCTTGACCTTGATCTCGCCGGCGATGGAGACCCGAGTCTCACCACCGCCGCGGCCCGAAAGCACGGCGCACTCGACCTCGCGGCCAACCACTCCGGCCTCGATCACGGCCTTGTTGTCGTGCTCAAGCGCATAGGTCATGGCATCTGCAAAGTCGTCCCACTCGGCGACCTTAGACACACCGAGCGATGAGCCGCCGCGGGCCGGCTTGACGAACAGCGGCAGCGAACCGAGGTTATGAACTCGCTCTAGCACCGACTCTGGGTCGTTGGCCCATTCGAAAGCGCGAACCACGGCGTGCGGGGTCACGGGAATGTCGGCGGCCAGAAACAGCGCCTTGGCAAACTCTTTGTCCATGCCAGCCGCCGACGCAAAGACGCCGTTGCCAACGTATGGCACGCCGAGCAGCTCGAGGAATCCCTGAAGGGTGCCATCCTCGCCGAATGGACCGTGCAAAACCGGAAAGACGACGTCGATGCGACCGAGCGAAGAGCTTGTGCCATCGGCTGCAACCGCGAGCAGTTCGCCGCTCGCATTGGCCGGCCAAAACACGGATGCGCCCTCGAAGACGACCTCTGGCAGTTCAACGCCAGCCTTCAGCGCCCAGCGCTGCGAGTCATCGGCCGCAGGCACGTAGTGGCCATCGCGGGTGATTCCAACGGGAATCAGGTTGTACTTGCTGCGATCGATCGCGCCCATCACGCCGGCAGCGGTAGCGCACGAGATCGAGTGCTCGCTCGAGCGACCGCCAAACAGCAGAACTACGTTGATTTTTCCCACGACCGCCGCCTATTCGCCCTGCGGTCCAGAGTTCTTCTTGGTCAGGTGAGGAGCGATATCCTTGGGGTTCAGGCGACCCTCGAGCACTGCCTGCACCTGCTCGACTATAGGCATCGCGACGCCCTTGTCTTTAGCCAGGCGCAGAATTGGACCAACCGAGGTCAGACCCTCGGCGGTCTGCGAGAGTCGACGATTCACCTCGCGCAACGAGTAGCCCTTGCCGAGCATTTCGCCGGCCTTGTGGTTGCGCGATAGCGGCGACTCGGATGTCGCGATCAGGTCGCCCAGACCGGCGAGACCAACCATCGTGGCGCGCTCAGCGCCAAATGCCTCTGCGAAGCTCGAGATCTCGGCGAGGCCGCGGGTCATGATCGACGCCTTGGTGTTCTGCCCGTAGCCGACGCCGTTGACGATGCCGATAGCCACAGCGATGAGGTTCTTGAGGATGCCGCCAAACTCGGTGCCGATGACATCGGTGTTGGTAAAGGTCGTGAAGTATGAGTTGGTTGAGGCGGCGGCGACTCGAGTGGCCGCGTCGATGTCGGTGCAAGCCGCCACGGATGCCGCCGGCTGCTCGGCGGCAATCTCGAGCGAAAGGTTCGGCCCAGAGATGACGACGATGCGGTCGGCGTGGGCTCCAAGGCCTTCGGCGAGCACCTCGCTCATGCGCAGTCCGGTGTCTTTTTCGACGCCCTTCATCAGGCTCACCAGAAGAGCATCGGCGGGAACATGCTTGCCCCAGTCTTCGAGGTTGCTTCGCAGGCTCTGCGACGGCACCGCGATGAACACCATCTCGGCTGCGGCCAGGGCAACGGCGGCGTCACTCTCTGCCTTGAGCTCGGCGGGTAGGTTGATGCCGGGCAAGTAGTCGCCGTTGCGGCCGGTCTCATTGATTTCGTCGGCCACCTCTTGGCGACGCGACCAGACGGTGACGTCGTTGCCGGCATCCGCGAGCAATTTGGCAAAGGTCGTGCCCCAAGAACCGGCACCCATGACCGCAATCCTGGTCACTTTTTGCCCTTCTCGCCCTTTTTGAAGTTTCCGGTTTCAGACATGCCGTGCTTGGCCGGGTCGAACAGCTCGGCAGGAGCCTTTTCGCCGCGAATCTCTTCGACCAACTTGGTGATTTCTTTCATCACCAGCTCGGTTGCCTCGAGCATCTCAGTGGCTCCCGCGCGCTGGTTTCTGAACTTCGAGAGGTCGACCTCTTGGCCGATCACAAAGTCAACGGGTTTCCAGAAGCCAGGGCGAAAACGCTTGGTGTACTGCGGCATGACCTTTTCGGTGCCGAACTGGCCGAAAACATAAAGTGGAACGTTGTTGTCGAGGGCGAGCTTGACCGCACCGAACTTGCCGCGCATCGGCCAGAGGTTGGGCTCGCGAGTGAGCGTGCCCTCGGGAAAGATTCCGACTACCTGGTCGGCCTGCAAATAGAGGTTCGCTGCTCGAAGCGGCTCCTCGTTGCTGCGGCCGCCGCGATAGATGGGAATCTGGCCGGCCCGAAGAAGGATCTTGCCGATTACCGGCACGCGAAAGAGCGCGCCCTTGGCGAAAAAGTGCGGGGTTCGGTGCAGGCGCTTATAGACCACGTAGGCAAGCGCGAGACCGTCGAGCTCGGTGCAGTGGTTGCCAGCGAGAATGTAGGCGCCAGACTTTGGCAGATTCTCTGCGCCCTTGAGGCGAATCTTGAAACTCAACCGCACCAGCGGAATCAGGATGTTGGCGACTAGGCGAACCGCAAAGTTGCGCTCCGGCAGACTCACGTCTGGCATCGGCAATCTCTCGTTTGCGTTTCGCTTTGCCATCATTTACTCCGAATAGGTGAAGTCGGCGCCAAGGTTTTCGAGCTTCGTCAAGAAGTGCTCGTAGCCACGCGAGATCAGTTGAACGTTGGTGACGTTCGAGACGCCGGTGGCGGCAAGGGCCGCAACCATGTGGCTGAAACCACCGCGCAAGTCTGGCACGCGAATGTCGGCGCCGTGCAGCGGGGTCGGGCCCGAGATGACGGCCGAGTGATAGAAGTTGCGCTGACCAAAGCGGCAGGGGTTGCCGCCGAGGCACTCGCGATAGATCTGAATCTGAGCGCCCATCTGCACCAGTGCGTCGGTGAATCCGAAGCGGTTCTCATAGACGGTTTCGTGCACGATCGAGAGGCCCTTTGCCTGGCTGAGTGCAACCACCAGTGGCTGTTGCCAGTCGGTCATAAAGCCAGGATGAACGTCGGTCTCGATAACCACCGGGTTGAGGTCGCCACCAGGGTGATAGAAGCGAATACCGGCATCCTCGATTTCGAAGGCGCCGCCGACCTTGCGAAAGACGTTGAGAAAGGTCATCATCTCTTGCTGGCTGGCACCGCCAACGAAGATGTCTCCCTTGGTTGCCAGCGCAGCTGCCGCCCAGGATGCCGCCTCGTTGCGGTCGAACAGCGCGCGGTGGTTGTAGCCACCCATCTTTTCGACGCCCTCGATGCGAAGCACGCGGTCGGTGTCAACCGAGATGATGGCGCCCATCTTCTGCAGAATCGCGATGAGGTCCATGATCTCTGGCTCGATTGCAGCACCAGAGAGTTCGGTGATTCCCTCGGAGCGGACCGCTGTGAGCAGAACCTGCTCGGTGGCCCCGACGCTCGGGTAAGGCAGGCTGATCTTTGCGCCGTGCAGGCCGTTTGGCGCCGTCATGCGAATGCCGTTTGGCTGCTTGTCGATAACCGCGCCGAAGTTGCGCAGCACCTCTAGGTGATAGTCGATCGGGCGGTCGCCAATGTGGCAGCCGCCGAGGTCGGGAATGAAGGCCTCGCCGAGCTGGTGAAGCAGCGGGCCACAAAACAGAATCGGGATTCGTGACGAACCGGCGTGGGCGTCGATGTCGACCATCCTGGCCGACTTCACGTTGGTTGGGTCGAGGGTCATCACGCCGTCTTCGCTGAACTCGATCAGCACACCGTGCAGTTGAAGGAGCTTGCTAACGACCTCTACGTCGCTGATTGCTGGAACATCGCGAAGCACGCTCGGGGCATCGCCCAGAAGAGCCGCAACCATGGCCTTGGTGACCAGGTTCTTGGCGCCCTTTAGGTCGACGCGCCCCTTTAGTGGCTTGCCGCCTCTGACTGTGATCTGGCTCACTAGGCTCCCTTGGCCGGCAGGGTCTTCGGACGCCAGGCTTCGCGCTTGGCCTCGAAATCGGTGATCGACTGCTCGTCTCGCAAGGTGAGACCGATGTCATCGAGCCCCTCTAGCAGACGCCACTTAGTGTACTCATCGATGCCGAAGTGAACCGTGAGGTCGCCGACCGTGGCGGTCTGGGCGTTGAGGTCGATGGCGATTTCGGCTCCCGGGTTGGCCTCCAGGCGCTGCCAGATTGCCTCGGTGTCGGCCTCGGTAATCTCGCCGGCGATCAAGCCCTGCTTGCCGGAGTTGCCTCTGAAGATGTCGGCGAACTTGGCCGACAGCACCGCCTTGAAGCCATAGTCGCGAAGCGCCCACACGGCGTGCTCTCGGCTCGAACCGGTGCCGAAGTCTGGGCCGGCAACGAGCACCTGGCCGTGCTTGTAGGCATCCTGGTTCAGCACGAACTCAGGGTCGTTGCGCCAAGAAGAGAAGAGTGCGTCTTCGAAGCCGGTCTTGGTGATGCGCTTCAAATAAACCGCTGGGATGATCTGGTCGGTGTCGACGTTGCTGCGGCGAAGTGGCACGCCCACGCCCGAGAAGGTTGAGATTTTCTCCATTAGTTGGCCTCGCTCTCGAGATCTGCCGGGCTAGACAGCGTGCCGCGAATCGCGGTGGCTGCGGCAACCAGCGGAGAGACGAGGTGGGTGCGCGCACCCTTGCCCTGGCGTCCCTCGAAGTTGCGGTTAGACGTGCTCGCGGCACGCTCGCCCGGAGCCAGCTGGTCTGGGTTCATGCCAAGACACATCGAGCAGCCAGCAAAACGCCACTCGGCGCCGAACTCCTTGAAGACCTTGTCGAGGCCCTCTGCCTCTGCCTGCAGGCGCACTCGCGCAGAACCTGGCACGACGAGCATGCGCACGCCATCGGCCTTGGTCTTGCCCTCGATGATGGCCGCGGCGGCACGTAGGTCTTCGATGCGGCTGTTGGTGCACGAACCCAAGAACACGGTGTCGACCTTGATGTCTTTCATCTTGGTGCCCGGGGTGAGGTCCATGTATTCGAGGGCGCGCTCGGCGGCCGCCTTCTCGTTGGCATCCGCGATGTCGGCCGGGTTCGGCACGACGTCGAGCAGGCTCACGCCCTGGCCGGGGTTGGTGCCCCATGTGACAAACGGGTCGAGGGTGTTTGCGTCGAGAAATACCTCGGCGTCGAAGGTTGCGCCTTCGTCGGTCGGCAGGGACTTCCAGTATTCGACGGCGGCATCCCAGTCGGCACCCTCTGGAGCGTGCGGGCGACCCTTGAGGTAGTCGAAGGTGGTCTGGTCTGGCGCAACCATTCCGGCGCGGGCACCAGCCTCGATCGACATGTTGCAAATCGTCATGCGGGCTTCCATCGAAAGCGCGCGAATCGCCGAACCGCGGTATTCGAGCACGTAGCCCTGACCGCCGCCGGTGCCAATCTTGGCAATAACGGCAAGGATGATGTCCTTCGCGGTGACGCCTGGGCGCAGGGTTCCATCCACGTTGATTGCCATGGTCTTGAAGGCCTTGAGCGGCAGCGTCTGGGTGGCAAGCACGTGCTCGACCTCGCTGGTGCCGATGCCGAACGCGAGTGCGCCGAAAGCGCCGTGGGTCGAGGTGTGAGAGTCGCCGCAGACGACGGTCAGGCCGGGCATGGTCAGGCCAAGCTGCGGGCCAACGACGTGCACGATGCCCTGGTCGATGTCGCCGAGCGAGTGGATGCGAACGCCAAACTCCTCGGCGTTGTGGCGCAGGGCGTTGATCTGGGTGCGGCTGGTGAGGTCGGCGATCGGCTTGTCGATGTCCCAGGTTGGGGTGTTGTGGTCTTCGGTCGCGATGGTGAGGTCGGGGCGACGAACCGGACGGCCTGCCAAACGGAGGCCGTCGAAGGCCTGCGGGCTGGTGACCTCGTGCACGAGGTGCAGGTCGATATAGAGCAGGTCGGGCGAACCGTTTTCGCCCTTGACGACGAGGTGGTCGCGCCAAACCTTTTCGGCCAGTGTCAGCGGTTTGTTGGTCATGAAATCCCTATAAAACGTGCGAAATACAAGTTTACCTTGCGGTCTGGCCAAAGCGGGGCTCGGGTTAGGCTTGCCCCATGACAACCCAAGGGCTCGAGTTTCTGCAGCGTCGCACGGTTCGGGTTCTTACCGCCGGCCAGGTGCTCTCGGGCTTCGGGCTCGGCTCGACCCTCTCGATTGGCGCCCTGCTGGCCGAGCACATCTCGGGCACCGCCTCATGGTCGGGAGCCGCCGCGACCTTTTCAACTCTCGGGGCGGCAACCTGGGCGATTCCGCTGAGTCGCATCGCCTATGCAAAGGGACGCAGACCCGCCCTAGCCACGGGTGCCACCATCGCCATTCTCGGGGCTGCCACCATGATCTCCGCGGCGGCCGTGATGAACCTTGGGCTGCTGCTTGCCGGGCTTTTCATGCTCGGCGCCGGTTCTGCCACCGGGCTTCAGGCCCGCTTCGCCGCCACCGACCTGCCGTCGAGCCGTTCGCGCGGTCGAGACCTCTCGGTTGTGGTCTGGGCAACCACGCTCGGGGCCGTGATCGGCCCCAACCTCTTCGGCCCGGGCGAGGTGCTCGGCAACGCGCTGCACATGCCCATGATGACCGGGCCGTTTCTGATCACGATCGTTGCCCAGCTCTCGGCATCCGCGGTGTTCTGGTTTGGGCTCAGGCCCGACCCGCTGCTGGTCGCCATGCAGGCGGCAGACGGCTCGGCCGGCGCTCGACCCAAGAAGTCGATCAAGAGCGCCATCGAAACCATTCGCAGGCACCCGCGAGCGCTCTATGCGATGCTCGCCATTGCCATGAGCCACATGGTGATGGTCTCGGTGATGTCTATGACGCCGGTGCACCTCGAGCACCACGGCGCCAACCTCAGCCTCGTGGGCTTCACCATCAGTCTGCACATCGCCGGTATGTACGCCTTCTCGCCTATTTTCGGAATCCTGGCAGACAAGATCGGCAGGATTGCCACAATCGTGCTCGGCCAGGTCATCTTCATCGGCGCTCTGTTGATTGCCGGTTTCGGCCAACTGGGCTTCGGCACGGTTGGAGTAGGGCTGTTCTTGCTTGGACTCGGCTGGTCGGCAGCCACTGTTTCTGGCTCAGCTCTGCTGGTCGAATCGGTGCCGCTCGAAGAGAAGACCAACGTTCAGGGCGCGAGCGACTCGCTCATGATGCTGAGCGGAGCCTTCGGCGGCGCAATCAGCGGCAGCATCCTGGCTGCCACGGCATTCTTGGGCCTCAACCTCTTTGCGCTGATTCCGGTCTCGGTGGTGCTTCTGCTCACCGGGCTGGCGCTCCTGCGCAACCGAGCCGCGAAGCCCGCCAACTAGGGCATTAACGAGCAACGCCCCATCCTCGCTTCAACAAGGATGGGGCGAAGCCGTGAAACTTGCCTAGGCCTCTTGGCGCTTCACAAGCGAGCGGCCGGCCAGCAGGTGACCGACGAAGCCGATCACCAGAGCCAAGAACACTCCGATGTTGCTGTAGTACCAGTCGCCTGGGTTGTC
>JBEGJS010000109.1:0-6811 GCA_041184485.1 Actinomycetota bacterium
ACTACATCAACACCATCGCAGCCGAGAACGAGCCAGAGTTTCCGGGCGACGAGGCCATTGAACGCACCTACCGCGCCTGGATGCGTTGGAACTCGGCGATGCTGGTGCACCGCGCACAGCGCCCCGGCATCGGGGTCGGCGGACACATTTCATCCTTCGCGTCGTCAGCATCGCTCTACGAGGTCGGTTTCAACCACTTCTTTAAGGGTCAAGACCACCCAACAGGCGGCGACCAGATCTTCATTCAGGGCCACGCCTCCCCCGGCCCATACGCTCGCGCGTTTCTAGAGGGTCGCCTCAGCGCCGATCAGCTCGACGGCTTTCGCCAAGAGAAGTCGCACAAGGGCGGCTCGCTTTCGTCTTACCCGCACCCTCGCCTCATGCCAGACTTCTGGCAGTTTCCTACCGTTTCGATGGGTATCGGCCCGATCAACGCGATCTATCAGGCGCAGTTCAACCGCTACCTCGGCGGCCGTGGCCTAAAAGACACCAGCGGGCAGCACGTCTGGGCGTTCCTGGGCGACGGCGAGCTCGACGAGGTCGAGAGCCGCGGTGCACTGCAGCTTGCGGCAAATGACGGTCTAGACAACCTGACCTTCGTCGTTAACTGCAACCTACAGCGTCTCGACGGCCCCGTTCGCGGAAACGGCAAGATCGTTCAGGAGCTCGAGTCCTTCTTCCGCGGTGCCGGCTGGAACGTCATCAAGGTCGTCTGGGGCCGCGAGTGGGACTCCCTGCTAGCCAACGACGCCGAAGGCGCCCTCGTTGACCTAATGAACCGCACGCCAGACGGCGACTTTCAGACCTACAAGACCGAGGATGGCGCCTTCGTGCGCGAGAACTTCTTCGGTCGCGACCCACGCACCGCTGCCATGGTCAGCGGAATGTCGGACGACGAAATCTGGGGCCTCAAGCGCGGTGGTCACGACTACCGCAAGATCTACGCAGCTTATGCGGCAGCGCTCGCACACAAGGGCCAGCCAACGGTCATCCTTGCTAAGACCATCAAGGGCTACGGCCTGGGCAAGAGCTTCGAGGGCCGCAACGCGACCCACCAGATGAAGAAGCTGACCCTCGAGAACCTCAAGAGCTTCAGGGACTACCTGCGCATTCCGATTACCGACGCTGCTCTCGAAGAGAACCCGTACCAGCCGCCATACTTCCACCCTGGCGAGTCGGCTCCCGAGATCCAGTACCTGCACGAGCGTCGTCGCGAGCTCGGTGGCTACCTGCCAGAGCGTCGCAGCAAGTATGTCGACTTTGCACTGCCAGAGGACAAGGCTTACGCGATTGCCAAGGCGGGCAGCGGAAACCAAGAGGTCGCGAGCACGATGGCCTTCGTCCGACTGCTCAAGGACCTTCTTCGTTCGCCCGAGTTCGGTGAGCGCATCGTCCCGATCATCCCGGATGAAGCCCGCACGTTCGGCATGGACGCGTTCTTCCCAACCGCGAAGATCTACAACCCACAAGGTCAGCACTACATCTCGGTTGACCGCGAACTCCTGCTTTCATACAAGGAGTCGATTGGTGGGCAGATTCTGCACACCGGCATCAACGAGGCTGGTTCGGTAGCGGCATTCACCGCCGCCGGAACCTCGTATGCCACCCACGGCCAGGCCACCATCCCGATCTATGTTTTCTACTCGATGTTTGGCTTCCAGCGCACCGCAGACGCGATTTGGGCCGCGGGTGACCAGATGGCTCGCGGATTCATGATCGGCGCCACCGCGGGACGCACCACGCTCACCGGTGAGGGTTTGCAGCACGCAGACGGCCACTCACCGATCATCGCCTCGACGAACTCGGCTGTCATCTCGTATGACCCGGCCTACTCGTACGAAATCGCCCACATCATGAAGTCGGGCATCGAGCGTATGTATGGCGGCAGCCACAGCGACCCTAACGTCATGTACTACATCACCGTTTACAACGAGCCGATGATTCAGCCAGCCGAGCCGGCAGATGTCGACGTGGATGGCATCGTCAAGGGCATCCACCGCATCAGTGCTAGCGAAGGTCAGGGGCTCAAGGCTCAGATTCTCGCTTCGGGCGTTGCGGTGCCATGGGCATACGAGGCTCAGCACCTGCTTCAGCAAGACTGGAACGTCTCGGCAGACATCTGGTCGGTCACCTCGTGGACCGAGCTGCGTCGCGAGGCCTTGGTCAAGGAGGAGCAGAAGTTCCTCAACCCGGGCAGCCACGTCGAACCGGCCTACGTCACCAGCAAGCTATCTGGCTCCGATGGCCCGTTCCTGGCAGTCAGCGACTACATGCACGCTGTTCCAGACCAGATTCGCAAGTGGGTGCCGGGCGACTTCGCCACCCTAGGCGCCGACGGCTTCGGATTCTCAGACACCCGTGCGGCAGCGCGTCGATTCTTCAAGATCGACGGCCCTTCGATTGTCGTTCGCGTTCTCGAGCAGCTCGCAGAGCAGGGCAAGGTTGACATCTCGCTAGCGCAGCAGGCAATCGAGAAGTACAGACTCCACGACGTAAACGCCGGAACCAGCGGTTCGGCCGGCGGCGAAAGCTAGGAGCTCGCATGATCGTTGTTGCTTGCCCAGGTCAGGGCTCACAAACACCGGGCTTCATGCTCCCCTGGCTCGAGCTCGAGGCATACGCTTCGACGATCGACCAGCTCTCTGAGGCATCAGGTGTCGACCTTCGACTGCACGGAACCGTTTCTGACGCAGACACGATTCGCGATACAGCGATTGCCCAGCCGCTCATCGTCGCGGCGAGCATCGCCTCTTACGCCGCACTCCAAGCCGAACTACCGACCTTTGCGCCTGGCGCCCTGGCCGGCCACTCTGTTGGCGAAATCGCGGCGGCAACCATCGCAGGCATCTTCACTCGTGAGCAGGGCATCGAGTTCGTCACCGCGCGCGGTCGCGCAATGGCAGCCGCTGCAGCGCTCGAAGAGACCTCCATGGCCGCCGTCATCGGTGGAGACTGGGCCGTGGTCGAGGAATCGCTCAACACCCTTGGGCTCGCCGCTGCCAACTTCAACGGCGGCGGTCAAGTCGTCGTCGCCGGCGGCAAGTCGGCCATCACCGAGCTGGCCGCAAACGCACCAGCCGGATCCCGAGTGATTCCACTTCAGGTCGCAGGCGCGTTCCACACGCGATACATGCAGCCCGCGGTCGCATCCCTGTCTGATTACGCCGCCGCCCTGACCGTTGCCGACCCCAAGGTTGCTATCGTCACCAACAAGGATGGCTCGACAGTGTCGAGCGGTCGCGACTACCTCGACCTCCTGATCAACCAAGTGTCTAACCCGGTTCGCTGGGATGCCTGCATGAGCGCCCTGCAAGACAACGGTGCCACGGCCCTGATTGAGCTATCGCCGGCTGGCGCACTTGTAGGCTTGGCCAAACGAGGAATGCAGGGCGTCGAAACCCTTGCAATCAAGACACCAGATCAACTCGCTGCTGCGGCAGAACTGATCGCAAACCACAGCTAGAGGGCGGCAATGGGTCAACCAGAACTGAAGCAGTACGAGGCAGTCAAGTTCTCGCGCATCTATAGCCTCGGCGCGGCGCGCGGCGACCTCGTGGTAACAAACGACGATGTCGCGGGGCCAATCGACTCGAGCGACGAGTGGATTCGCCAGCGCACCGGCATCGTGACGCGCAGACGCGCATCCAAGGATGTCTCGCTTATGGACATGGCCGTGGAGGCCGCCCAACAGGCAATCTCGCGTGCGAAGATCGACCCGGCCGAAATCGGCGCTGTGCTTTTCAGCACCATTAGCCACCCGTTCCAGACCCCATCCGCCGCCGCACTTCTGGCCGAAAAGGTAGGCGCAAACCCTGCTCCGGCATATGACGTTTCGGCCGCCTGTGCTGGTTACTGCTACGGAATCGCTCAGGCAGACGCCCTCGTGCGTTCTGGCATGGCCAAGTACGTGCTGGTCATCGGAGCCGAGAAGTTGAGCGACTTCATCGACCCAACCGACCGCAGCATCAGCTTCTTGCTGGGCGACGGCGCGGGAGCTGCCATCGTTGGCCCGTCAGACAAGCCGGGTATCTCGCCGACCGTCTGGGGCACCGACGGTTCAAACTGGGATGCGGTCTCGATGACATCCTCGCTTCTAGAACTGCGCGACGGAACCGCTGCCTGGCCGACCCTGCGTCAAGAGGGTCAGACCGTGTTTCGCTGGGCCGTTTGGCAGATGGCCAAGGTCGCGAAAGAGGCCCTCGAGGTTGCCGGCGTCAAGGCCGAGGACCTCTCTGCTCTGGTGACACACCAGGCGAACATCCGCATCATCGACGAAATGGCCAAGCAACTTGCAGTGCCCGATTCGGTAGTGGTTGCGCGCGACATCGTTAACACCGGCAACACCTCCGCTGCGAGCGTGCCGCTTGCTATGGACGCGCTTCTGCTGGAAGGCAAGATCAAGTCCGGTGGCCTCGCTCTTCAAATTGGCTTTGGTGCCGGCTTGGCATTTGCAGCCCAAGTAGTCGTGATTCCCTAGGCGCCAAATACCCGCCCAAACCGCTTGTTTTACTAAACTTTTATAGAAGCAAATCAAAAGGAGATAACCCCATGGCACTATCTAAAGACGAGGTCCTCGCAGGCCTTGCTGAGCTGGTAAACGACGAGACCGGTATTGCTACCGCTAGCGTTCAGCTCGAGAAGTCGTTCGCTGAAGACCTCGACATCGACTCGATCTCGATGATGACCATCGTCGTGAACGCAGAAGACAAGTTTGGCGTCAAGATTCCAGACGACGAGGTAAAGAACCTCATCACCGTTGACGACGCTGTTAGCTTCATCACCAACGCACAGGCCTAAAAACTTGACCAAGAAGATCGTCGTCACCGGACTAGGGGCGACCACGCCACTCGGTGGCGACGTGCCGACCACCTGGCAGGCTCTGCTTGCCGGTGAGTCGGGAATCTCTCTTCTGCAAGACGAATGGGTCGAGCGTTTCGAGCTGCCCGTAGCCATCGCCGGCAAGGCGAAGGTTCCGGCCTCAGAAATCTTGACAGTTCAAGAAACCAAGCGTCTCGACCCATCCTCGCAGTTTGCGTTGATTGCAGCCCGCGAGGCTTGGGCAGACGCAGGCTCACCAGAGGTGAGCCCCGAGCGTCTCGGAGTCGAGTTCTCTACCGGTATCGGTGGAGTCTGGACCCTGTTAGACGCATACGACACTCTTCGCGACCGCGGAGTGCGACGTGTGCTTCCGATGACTGTGCCGATGCTGATGCCTAATGGTCCGGCTGCCGCAGTCGGCATGGACATCGCCGCTCGCGGCGGTGTTCGTACGGCCGTTTCGGCGTGTGCATCATCGACCGAGGCAATAGCCAACGCGCTAGATCGACTCCGCTCGGGCGAACTCGACATCGTGGTTGCCGGCGGTTGCGAGCAGGCGGTTCATCCGCTGCCCATCGCCGCGTTTGCGGCCATGCACGCGACATCACGCAATAACGAAAACCCCGCCGCTGCATCCCGGCCATATGACGTCAGCCGAGACGGATTTGTCATGGGCGAGGGTGGCGGCGCTATGGTTCTAGAAACCGAAGAGCACGCGCTAGCTCGCGGTGCCAAGATCTATGCAGAGCTTGCTGGTGGCTCAGTCACCTCAGACGCCTTTCACATCACCGCTCCAGACCCAGAGGGCTCAGGGGCAGCACGCGCGATTCTAAAGGCGCTCGCCCAGGCCGGAGCAAGCACCTCGGATGTCGTACACATCAATGCGCACGCCACGAGCACGCCGGTTGGCGACATCGCCGAGTACACCGCGCTGCTCAAGGTTTTCGGTGACCAACTGCCGAACATCGCCGTCTCTGCCACCAAGAGTTCCACTGGACACCTGCTCGGTGGAGCCGGTGCAATCGAAGCTATCTTTACCGTTCTAGCGATCAAAGAGCGCATCGCTCCCCCAACGTTGAACCTGGATAACCAAGACCCGGAGATCCCCCTCGATGTCGTCGTGACCCCGCGCAAACTAGCGGATGGACCGATTGTGGCTATCAGCAACTCGTTTGGATTTGGAGGCCACAACGCCGTTGTCGCCTTCCGTTCTTACGAAGGCTAAGCAAGCAGGACTAAGAAGCCAAGCTGATGCTTCTGGTCTTTGCGCTTCCGCTGCGCACACGAAATGCCTCGAGAACATCGTCGTACTGAGTGCCGAGAGCTCGACGGATTGCTCCAGCCAGTATCAAGCCGCTCGAGCGACTTGTGGCAATTGCCTCCTGAAGAAACGCCTCCGAGAGACAGGGCGAGCCAAAGGCATCCAGGTGCACGTGATGAAGCCCAAGCTCGCTAATGTAGCGCCAGAGTGAACTGTCTTCACCAAAATGTGTGCACTCGAATGGAGATCGCAACGTCCGCGCGAGAATCGAAACAACATCGACTATCTCGTCAACCCCTTGCTCGAGGGTTAGGCAAAGATCATACCTGCGAGGCTGTCCGGCTAGCTCGATTATGTGGAGGAGCGCCGTGTCGTTATCGGTTGGGCGCAGGAGGGCGCGAAGAAGCGCCTTGGCCTCGACCAACTGCGGATCGGTCAGGTCGTAAAGCCAAAGAGTGGTTTCAGACATAACACCTCCAGAGTCGTCTTTCCCTACGCCCTGTGGTGTTCATACAGGTTATGTCTTGGTCTGCACGGTTGTCAAAGTTGAACCAGAAACAGAGATGGCGGGGAGCGACGCTTGCCACTCCCCGCCACCCTGTCTAGGAACTACTGGTGGATCACCAGCGAACTTAGGCCAGGAACCACAACTGAGGTTGCGTTCTTGAGCGTCTTGATGGTTTTCACTCCAGCGGTCGAACCAGACACGACAACCTGCCAGTTGCCCTTTGG
>JBEGJS010000110.1:0-2520 GCA_041184485.1 Actinomycetota bacterium
CGAATGACGGCGAGGCGGCTATCGACCGTGGTCTGCGCCAGGTAATCGAGTCCTCGGCGATTACTGCCAACGACAGAGTGATCTTCGTCGGTTATTCGCAAGGAGGCATGGCCGCCGCCAACTTGATAGCCGGGCAGCCTCCCTTTAAAGTTGCGGGCCTAGTCAGTCTTGGCGCTCCAATTGGTCACATCAAACTGCCAGGCGATGTCGCGGTGTTGGCTCTGGAGCACACCAACGACATGGTGCCTGCGCTGAGCGGTCAAACGAATCCGCTCACCAGCCAATGGGCCACCGTGCAGCGCGAGTATCCCGTTGCAACAGGACATATGGCGGTCGAGTCGCACGAGCTGAGCGCCTACCTGGATACCTCGAGGCAGGTTGACGGACTAAAAGATTCTGGAGTCGCGCGCATCCGCGGTGTAATCGGCCGAGCGCTCGCCGCAGGCGACCTCTGCGAGTCGCAGATCTTTGAAATTACGCGAAAGTGAAAATTGCGAAATTTCGCGAGCGCCTTCGGCGCTTAGAGAAGGCGCAGGGCCTTGAACAGGCCGCGCGCAATGAAGGCAAAAATGCTCATGATCACCGCGCCGACAATAGCCCAGCCCATCGACTCGATGCTCAAACCGGTGGTCGTGAACCCGTCGATGGTCAAGACCTTCGTGCCGAAACTGCTCGAGATCCACGCAACCAGCAGGAGTAGCGCTCCGTTGATGACAAAGGAGATGAGGCCAAAGGTCAAGAGATACAGGGGGAAAGCCAAGACCTTAATGACTGGCGCGATGATGGCCTGAACCACTCCAAAGACCGCCGCAACTGCGAGGTAAGACAGCGCAACCTGCCAGGTTTCGCTGCCGAAATAGGAGTTCAAGTGAATCGCCGGCACTAGCCAGGAGATGATCCATAGACCGGCGGCGTTAATTACGGTTCCAACCAGAAATCGCTTCATGTCTCTATTCTGCCTTTCGCCAACTAAATTAGAGAGCGTGACCCCAGCAGACTCGAATGTGCCAATGGTGCAACTTCTTTCGCCAGAAGGCGAATTCGGCGTGCCACGCGGCTACGAAGCCTACGGCGAATACATCGACCGTCTGACCGAGGCCGACTACCTCAAGTTTTATCGCGACATGGCTCGCTGCCGCCGCTTCGACAACGAGGCAACCGCACTGCAGCGCCAGGGCCAGCTCGGTCTCTGGATTCCGGCTGTCGGCCAAGAGGCGGCCCAGATTGGTTCGGGCTACGGCGTTGGCCACAACGACCACATCTTTCCTAGCTACCGCGAACACGGCGTAGCAATCACGCACGGCATCGAGCTGATGTCGATTCTCAAAATGCTCCGCGGCGTAAACCACGGCGGTTGGAACCCAGAAGAGACCCGCTTTCACCTCTATGCCATCGTGCTCGGCACGCAGGTGCTGCACGCGACCGGATACGCAATGGGCGTCAAGTTTGACGGCAAGGTTGCAACCGGCAACAAGGATGACGACCTAGCCGTCATCTCCTACTTTGGCGACGGTGCGACCGCCGAGGGCGATGTCTCAGAGTCGTTCCTCTTTGCCGCTACCCACCACGCGCCAATCGTCTTCTTCTGCCAGAACAACCAGTGGGCAATCTCGTCGCCGGTCGAAAGCCAGACCAAGGTTCCGCTTTATTTGCGCGGCTCGGGATTCGGCGTTCCAGGCATCCGCATCGACGGCAACGACGTGCTCGCCTCATACGCGGTAACCGCAAAGCACATGGATGACGCCCGCGCCGGCGCAGGCCCATTCATGATCGAGGCCCTGACCTACCGCATCGGCGCACACACCACCTCAGACGACCCGACCAAGTATCGCGAAGACGCCGAGGTCGAGTACTGGAAGGCCCGCGACCCACTGATTCGCTTCGAGAAGTTTCTGCGCCGTCAGGGCATCGGCCAATCGTTCTTCGACGAGGTTGCCGAGGCCGGCGAGAAGCTAGCCGAAGAGATTCGTGCCGCAACTTTTGCCCTGGGCAACCCACCGGTTGAGAACATGTTCAACCACGTCTACTCAGAACCGCATCCGAGCATGCAAGAGCAGCTGGCTTGGCTCAAGGCTTACGAGGCCTCGTTTGGCGAAGGCGGTGCCCACTAATGAGCAACTTTGCAGAAATGGCGATCGCCAAGGCGATCAACGCGGGCCTGCGCAAGGCAATGCACGACGACCCGAAGGTTCTGCTGTTCGGCGAGGACGTTGCCCAACTCGGTGGCGTTTTTCGCGTAACCGAAGGCCTGCACAAAGAGTTCGGTGACTCGCGCATCTTCAACTCGCCAATCGCCGAGTCGGGCATCGTCGGCACCGCGATCGGTCTGGCCATGCGCGGATACCGCCCCGTCGCCGAGATTCAGTTCGACGGCTTCATCTTTCCGGCATTCGACCAGATCACTTCGCAGCTCGCCAGGTTGCAAAACCGATCCGAGGGATTCCTCGAGATGCCGGTCGTGATTCGCGTGCCATACGGCGGCGGCATCGGCGCGGTCGAGCACCACAGCGAGAGCCCAGA
>JBEGJS010000111.1:0-8611 GCA_041184485.1 Actinomycetota bacterium
CGACGCCGAGCTTGAGCAGGTGCTCGCGACCGAGCAGCCAGTTGCCCAGGTCGCGGGCGTTCTTGGCGGGGTCGTGGCCATCGCCGGTGCCGAAGAGCAGCGGGCCGGCGTTGATCAGCCCGCGGGTTAACTGGGTTGCCGCCCTGCCGTTTAGAAACTGGCCAATGCCGAGGGCGATCAGCCCGCCGGTCAAGACCTGGTTAGCCAGTTTCGAGCGAAGCAGGGCTCGCAACCAAGGCTGGTCGTCGAGCACCGTTTCGAGTGCCTGTAGGTGCACCGCAAGGCGAGCATCCTCGCTAAGAAAACTCTCGGCGGATGTCTGACAAGCCCATTCGAGCGCCGCCAGTCGGGCGGCGATGCTCGGGTAATGCGAAACAAACTGCAGGTGGGCAATCGTGTGATGCAAAAACGCCAGGGGATGCAGCTGCTGTGTCACCACCGCGAGCGCCGCAGACATTCGATGTTTCACGCGCAGCATCTCGTCGCGCGATGCGATCACCCGGGGGTCGCCGCCGTAGCTCGAGATGCCCTGCCAGACCCACACGCTCAAAGGTGTACCACCAACCGAGACCAATCAATCTCGACAAGTTGCTCTCGCCATCGAGTTAGGTCAGATATCAGGGCGTGAACCGACTCTTCGCACGCCGCAGCCGAATGCCCAGACCACAACGTTCGGTCGGGCACCGCCGCTCGCAGGTCGGCGATGGCCTGATCGATGGCGTCGGTGATTTCGAGCATCCGTCGAGGCTAGTTTTGCCAGCGCCAATCGTCGCCCATCGCCCAAGAACCTCGAATAACTAGGGCAATATGTACTTGTGAATAATCTCTCCGCTCAGCCCCTGTCTCCCCTGGATGGTCGCTACTCGGCCGCAGTTTCGGAGCTCGGACTCCACCTCTCAGAGGCAGGTCTGAACCGAGCCCGCATCCACGTTGAAATCGAGTGGATCATCTTTCAGGTCGAGCGAGACCTGCTGCAGACCGGTTCTTCGTTGAGCGATGACGAGAAGGCCCGCCTGCGCGCGGTTGTGACTAATTTCTCGGATGACGACGTGGCAGCCCTCGCCAAGACCGAGGCCGTCACCCGCCACGACGTTAAGGCGGTCGAGTATTTCGTGCGCGACAAGCTCACCGAGATTGGCCGCGTCGACCTGCACGAGTTGACCCACTTTGCCTGCACCAGCGAAGACATCAACAACCTCTCGTATGCCGTCACCGTGCGCGACTCGATCGAGACAATCTGGTTGCCACGCGCCCAGGCCCTGCTCGCCAAGTTGAGCGAGCTGGCCGCCAAGTATCACGCTATTCCGATGCTCTCGCGCACCCACGGCCAGCCTGCAACGCCGACCACCATGGGCAAGGAGCTCGAGGTGTTTGTGCACCGCCTGAACCGCCAGCTCAAGCGCATCTCGGCCACCGAATATCTCGGCAAGTTCAGCGGTGCCACCGGAACCTTCTCTGCCCACGTGGTCGCCGCCCCTGCGGTCGACTGGCTCGCAGAGTCTGAGCGCTTTGTTTCTGGCCTAGGACTCACCTGGAATCCACTCACGACCCAGATCGAGTCGCACGACTGGCAGGCTGAGCTCTACTCGGGCGTCGCCCACTTCAATCGCATCCTGCACAACCTTTGCACCGATGTCTGGACCTACATCTCGCTCGGCTACTTCAAGCAGATTCCGGCTCCGGGCGCAACCGGCTCCTCGACCATGCCGCACAAGGTCAACCCCATTCGCTTCGAGAACGCCGAGTCGAACCTCGAGCTTTCGAACGCGATTCTCGACAGCCTCGGCTCGACCCTGGTCACCTCGCGTCTGCAGCGTGACCTCACCGACTCGAGCAGCCAGCGCAACATCGGCCTTGGCTTTGGCCACTCGCTGCTTGCCCTCGATAACGTCACCCGCGGCCTCGGCGAGATCGAGTTGTCGCAGGCCGTGCTCGAGGCAGACCTCCTAGACAACTGGGAGGTTTTGGGCGAGGCGATTCAGACCGTGATTCGCGCCGAAGTTGCTGCCGGTCGCTCGCAGATTGCCGATCCCTACGCCCTGCTAAAAGACCTCACTCGCGGCAAGCGCATCGGTCAAGAGGATCTCGCTGTGTTTATCTCGGGGCTAGACATCGGCCAGGCCGCAAAGGATCGTTTGCTGGCCCTGCGACCAAACACCTACGTTGGTCTCGCAGAAAAAATCGCCAAGCTCAACTAACTTCTCGGCGTAGCCGAGTCGCCAAATTTGGGTTTTAAACTACTTGAGTCGCGGCTGATCTGGGTCGTGTGCCTGCTCTTTGTCGGCGGCAAGTGCAAAGGTCGCAAAGGCAACCAGCACGACGATGAATGTGATTCCGCCCCAAATGAAGGCGGTCGAAACCTCGCGGATGCCGCCCCAGACAATCCACCCGACCAGCACGCCTGAGATTGCGGCGAGGGTTAGGTAGGCGCGAACGCGAATGGTTGGGGACTCGGACTTACTCATGGGTTAAGCCTAAGGCTTTGGCGAGGTGGCGGCGATTCCGAAGTGCACTGCCGTTAGCGCCAGGTAAGCGCCGAAAAGCCCAACCGCCGTAACCTCGTCAAACCTGACTAGGCCAAGGGTTGCGCCGAAATAAAGCAATCCGGCTAGCAGCGACAAAACCGCAGACATGGTTCGTTCACGCTTGTAGTGATCGAGGGTCGCGTTGACTCTAACCAGATCAATCGCCGCGCTGCCCAGAGTCACGATGGCCACCATGGCAACAAGTTGGGTCGTGAGATTCGTGACGCCGAAACCGGCGAAGACCCAACCGACGCTGGCAGCGATTGCGGCAACCACTGCGTGCAACCAGGCTTCGCGCCAGGGCTTTCGGTCTCGTGCGGCTAGGCCCAGAACCAGAGATTGCAGCACCATAAGTGCCGCCAAAATCTGAACACCGAGGATGCCCACACTCGCGGAGTGCTCTTGAACGAAGGTGTAAACAATCGCTACGACTGCGGCTGCGACTGACCTGACGGCAAAGATTTGTCTCACGAACGCGAGTTTACCGCGTTGGCGAACCTCGAATACTGGCCCTGGAACAAGACCACGATTGTGCCCGTGGGGCCGTTTCGCTGCTTCGCCAAGATAAGGTCTGCCTCGCCGGCCCTCGGGTGATCGCGCTCTCCTAGAGCCTCGCGGTGCAGCAGCACGACAACGTCGGCATCCTGCTCGAGCGAGCCCGATTCGCGCAACTGCGAGATCTCTGGCTTCTTGTCTTTGGTCTGCTCTGAGTTTCGGTTGAGCTGTGAGATCGCAATCACCGGAACATTGAGCTCCTTGGCCAGCAATTTCAGCGCTCGAGAGAACTCCGAGACCTCTTGCTGGCGCGATTCGACCTTTTTGCCCGAGGTGAGCAGCTGCAGGTAGTCGATGACGATCATCTTCAGACCCTTTTGCTGCGCGATTCGACGGCACTTGGCGCGAATCTCAATCAACGTAAGGTTTGGGCTGTCGTCAATATAGAGCGGAGCGTCGTTTAGACGAGCACGCACCTGGGCGATGGTCGTCCACGCGTTTTGGTTGACGGTTCCCTTGCGCATGTCTTGCAGCGGAATCGTGGTCTCGGCAGAGAGCAGGCGCATCGCGATCTCGGCACGACCCATTTCGAGCGAGAAAAAAAGCACCGGGTTCTTGTTGGTGATGGCGGCGTGACGAGCAAAGTCGAGCGCAAGGGTCGACTTTCCGACGGCTGGTCGGGCAGCCAGAATAACCAGCTGGCCCGGGTGCAGACCGTGCGTGTACTGATCGAGCTCGTGAAAGCCCGTGGATACGCCGACGATTTCGCCACCGCGCTTCGAAGCAGCCTCAATCTCTTGCAAGGCAGCCTCGAGAGAGGTGTTCAGCCCGACTACCTCGTCGCTGAGGCGGTCGCCGGCGACCTTGTAAATCTCGGACTGCGCCTGGTTGACGAGTTCTTCGACCTCGCCCTCGTTTGAGTAGCCCATCTGGGCGATCTTCGTGCCGGCCTCGATGAGTCGGCGCAGAGTCGCGCGCTCCGAGACGATCGACGCGTAGTAGCTCGCATTGGCGGCGGTTGGAACGATGCTGGTGAGGGTGTGCAGGTAGTCGATGCCGCCCGCACGCTGAATCAAGCCGGTCTTGGTGAGCTCATCAGAAACCGCGATGACGTCGGTTGGCTCGCCCTTCGAATACAAATCGAGGATGGCGGTAAAGATGATCTCGTGCTTTGGCGCATAGAAGTCGCCTGCGCGCACCTCTTCGAAGACCTCAGCGACTGCCTCTTGCGAGAGCATCATGCCGCCGAGCGTGCTCTGTTCGGCGAGCTGGTCATTGGGCAAGACCCGCTGATCTGCAATGGGCGGCCCGCTCTGAGGCACCGGTGCTAGAGCCATTTTTTGCCTTTCGATATGACTGTCGCTGAGTCAACCAGACAGAGACGACAACTAAGCATCGCCGAAACGAAACCCGGATGAAACCGACCCTGTGTAAAGCACTGTGGATAAATCCACAGACACGCCCTAAAAACTGTGCATAACCTGTGGATAGTCCTGTGAACTGTCTGTGGATAAAAAATCCACTTCCGCACCAGCACTGGGCAAAACGCCTGTGGATAAAAAACCTTAACGAGAGTTGAATACTCACTTGAAGGTTGTGCAAAAGAAAGCCAAGACAGCGGGTTTCACCATCTTTCACGAGAGTTATCCACAGGCGGCAGGCTTCCTGTGCAAAACCGCCATCCTGGTTAGATCACTGGCCGCCGAGGCCGCGGCGCGGTTAAAGCAAAGGTGGCCGGCCCGAAGGCCGACCACCCAAAGCTTGGCTAAGAACTACTTAGCGGCAACAACCTGAAGGGTCACGGTCGCAACGAGGTTCTCGTGCAGACGCACGGTTGCCTGGTGGGATCCGGTGATCTTGATTGGAGCCACGAACTCGATCTTGCGCTTGTCGAGCTCGCCGAGGCCTGCTGCGGCAACTGCTGCAACAACGTCGGCGGTCTTAACGGCACCGAACAAGCGGCCGCCCTGGCCAGCCTTGACGACTAGCTTGATGGCTGCCTCTTCGAGGCGAGCCTTCAGGGTGGTTGCCTCTTCGGCGGTAGCGATGGCACGAGCGTCGCGAGCGGCACGAATCTGTGCTACCTGCTTCTCGCCACCCTTCGACCAAACAACGGCGAAGCCGCGTGGCAGAAGGTAGTTGCGGGCGTATCCGTCTTTAACTTCGACGACGTCGCCTGCGGCACCGAGGCCAGTGACCTCGTTAGTCAGAATGAGCTTTGACATTCGATTTCTCCTTAGCGACCGGCACCGGCGTATGGCAACAGGGCCATTTCGCGAGCGTTCTTGACGGCACGGGCAATGAGGCGCTGCTCCTGAACAGAGACGCCGGTGATGCGACGGGCGCGGATCTTTCCGCGGTCCGAGATGAACTTCTTCAGGGTTGCGACATCCTTGTAATCGATGACGCCAACCTTGATTGCCTTAACCGGTGCCAAGACCTTGGCGTTGCGGTTTGGCTTGCGACGGGTGTCGTTTGACTTTCCAGCCATTTGAATCTCCTAGGTTTACTAAATCTTTAGAACGGGGTCTCGTCGGCGGCTGCAGGAGTGCCTGGGTTTGCCCAGCCACCTGCGGTTGCGTTCGACTTAGGGGCAGCGGCGTCCCATGGGCCAGCTCCGCCGCCAACCTCGGCAGCACCCTCACGGGCACGACGAGTGACAGAGGCGGTTGCGTAGCGCAGCGAAGGACCGATTTCTTCGATCTCAAGCTCGAGCGAGGCGCGAGCCTCACCCTGTGCGCTCTGGTAGGCCGATGGAGCCTTGAGGCGACCGGTCACTACGACGCGCGAACCCTTGGTTAGCGACTGGGCAACGTTTTCTGCCAGGTCGCGCCATGCGGTGCAGCGCACCCATACGGTTTCGCCGTCTTCCCATGCGTTGGTGGTGCGGTTGAAGGTGCGAGGGGTCGAACCCACGCGAACGCTTACAACTGCAACTCCACCCTGGGTGTAGCGCAACTCAGGATCGTCGGCAAGGTTGCCAACAATCGTGACGTTAAGTTCGCCGGCCATGAAGACTACTCAGCCTTCTTGGCAGCAGGCTTCTTGGCGGCTGGCTTCTCGGCAGCCTTCTCGGCAGCGGCCTTAGGAGCAGCCTTAGGAGCAGCAGCCTTCGCGGCTGGCTTCTCGGCAGCCTTCTCGGCGTCCTTTTCTGCCTTGGTGACCTCTGGAACGGCGACAGGAGTGATGTTCACAACTGCCTCGTCGGCACGCAGCACCTTGGTGCGCATGACGGCTTCGCTCAGACGCAACTGACGCTCGAGCTCGAGAACGCCGGCAGGAGCCGACTTCAGAGCAACGACGGCGTAGATGCCTTCGGTCTTCTTGTTGATTTCGTAAGCCAGACGACGACGGCCCCAGATGTCAACGTTGTCAACGGTGCCTCCACCGTTGCGGATTACGTTGAGGAACTTGTCGAGGCTTGGAGCAACTGTGCGCTCTTCGACGCTTGGGTCGAGGATTACCATTAGCTCGTACTGATGCATGACTAACCCACCTCCTTTGGACTAGAACGGCCACGGGACTTCCGTGACAGGAGGGTATTGGCATCTGTTACTCGTTAAGCCGGCACTGACCGGTCAGAGCAACCTCTCTAGCCTACCTTGCGTTCCACCACTGAAGCAAGCGGATTTCTGCCTCTTCGGGGCCGAGTGGTCCATCCTCGAGACGCAACTCGAGCAAATACTGCCGAGCCTCGCCAACTTCGGGGCCTGGTTTCAAATCAAGGATGCGCATGATCTCTTCTCCCGAGAGATCCGGGCGAATCGCATCTAGCTCTTCTTGAGCCTGCAAGTCGGCGATTCGGCGCTCGAGATCGTCGTATGCGTGCGCGAGCCGGTCGGCCTTGCGCTGGTTGCGCGTCGTGACATCGGCGCGAGTCAAGGCGTGCAGCCTGGTTAGCAGGTCGCCGGCGTCGCGCACATAGCGACGAACCGCCGAATCGGTCCATGCCTGCTCGCCGTAGCCAAAGAAGCGCAGGTGAAGTTCGATGAGCCTGCTGACCTTTTTGATTGAGTCGTTATCGAACTTCAAGGCCTGCATGCGCTTCTTGGCTATGCGAGCACCAACCAGATCGTGCTGGTGAAACGAGACCCCGCCGCCTGGCTCGTGGCGCTTGGTCGCGGGCTTGCCGCAGTCGTGCAGCAGCGCGGCGAAGCGCAGCACAAAGTCGGGCTCGAGCCCGTAATCCTTTTCGTAGCCGATGGCCTGTTCGACCACCAGCAGGGTGTGGTCATACACATCCTTGTGGCGGTGGTGCTCGTCGACCTCGAGTTTTAGCGCGGTCAGCTCGGGAAGCACCCGCTCGGCAAGCCCAGAGTCAACCAGCACCTCTAGCCCCGCCCGCGGGTGGTTGCCGAGCATCAGCTTGACCATTTCAACCTGGATGCGCTCGGCCGAGATGATGCCTATGCGCTCCGCCATGGCCGCGAGCGCTGCCTCTGTCTCTGGCTCAAGCACGAATCCCAGCTGCGATGCGAATCTGGCGGCACGCATCATGCGCAGCGGGTCATCCGAGAATGAAATTTCTGGCTTCGATGGGGTGCGAATCACGCCACCGAGGAGGTCTTTGAGGCCGCCAAACGGATCGACGAAGACGCGCTCTGGCAGGCGCAGCGCCATCGCGTTGATGGTGAAGTCGCGGCGAATCAGGTCGTCGTTGAGGTTGTCGCCGAAGGCGACCTCGGGTTTGCGGCTGTTTGGGTCGTACTTATCGGCGCGGTAGGTGGTGATTTCGACCGTGTCATCGCCGAATCTTGCGCCGATGGTGCCGAAGTCGCGTCCGATGTCCCAGACTGCGTCGGCAAAACCGCGCAGGGTGGCCTCGATCTGGTCTGGCAGGGCTGAGGTCGTGAAGTCTAGGTCTGGCGCGGTTCTGCCCAAGAATGCGTCGCGAACTGGTCCGCCAACGAGCGCCAATTCGAACCCGGATGCGGCAAACCGCTCGCCGAGTCGAGTGACGAGCGGCGACGTGATGCTGCGCTCAAGATTTTCGAGCGCTTGGGCCACCGTCTGCATGGCTTTAAGTGTGCCACTATTCATGGGCGTAGGCTTGGCGTATGAGTTCGCGACGAGGCAATCGCCCGCAGCAGAGGGTTCTAGAAACCTCGGCTGGCGGCTTTGTTCTTGCGGCGGATGGCAGCAATCGCGTGGCCCTAATCGGCCGGCTAACTCGCTCGAAGCGACTGGATTGGTGCGTGCCCAAGGGCCACCCGGAGGGTGACGAGACCATCGAACAGGCCGCCGTTCGCGAGGTTCACGAAGAAACCGGCCTCGTGGTTGACATAATCACACCCCTTGGCATTATCGATTACGAATTCAGCGCGGGGCACAAGCGCATCGCCAAGACGGTGCATCACTTCTTGATGCAGCAAACCGGTGGCGAGCTTTCGGTCGAGGGCGACCCAGATCACGAGGCCGTTGAGGCAAAATGGGTCACATTGGATGAGCTAGTCGGCATTCTGACGCATGAAAACGAACGCCGCATGGCTCGAGCAGTTATCGAGTGGGTCGAGAGGCGGGCCTAATGTTCCACGTGAAACATAGCGCCGCTAGGCGCTCGCGCAATTTTGCAAAATCGCTCATCTCGCTCG
>JBEGJS010000112.1:0-8356 GCA_041184485.1 Actinomycetota bacterium
CGACCATGAATGCGCTAACAGGCACGGATGCTCGCTTTGCGCGCGGCACGGCGGCGGCCTGCTTGACGTGCACCAGGCCGACCACGTCGTCGCTCGAGCCATCAATGATCGGAAACCGCGAGTGGCCGGTCTTGTTGCACAGCGCCACCACATCGGCCGCCGTCTGGTCTCGGTCGAGCGTGAACACCCGCGGGCGCGGAGTCATTACGTCGGCAGCGACCAACTGGCTCAGCGCGAGAGTCTTGGTTAGCAGGGTCGCCGTGTGCTGATCGAGTGCTCCGAGTTTTGCCGACCGACGAACCAGCGCTGCGAGCTCCTCGGCCGAACGCGTCGAACTCAGCTCTTCTTTGGGCTCGATGCCGAGCGACCTGACCAGCGCTCGTCCGACCTTATTGAGCACAAAGATCGCCCAGCCGAATGTCCAGGTGAATGCGAGCTGAAAACCAACAACGGCCTGGTTCACCTTGAGTGGCACGCTCAGCGCCAACTTCTTTGGCACAAGTTCACCGAACAACGTGGTGGTGGCTGTGATGATGACCAGTGTCGTCACAAGCGAGAGGTTGCGGGTTGCGTCAGCCGAGAAACCCCATTCGGCGACGGTTGGTTTGATGAGCCGCCCCATCGCTGGCTCGGCCAAAAAGCCTGTCAGCATGGTGGTGAGCGTGATTCCGAGCTGTGCGCCCCACATGTGAGTGCTCGTGCGGCTCAGCGCCCTGATGGTGTTGCTCAAACCGCGTTCGCCGCGCTCGCGCCGAGCCTCGAGTTCGTTGCGTTCGAGGTTCACCATTGAGAATTCGCTGGCCACGAATAGACCGGTGCACACGGTCAAAAAGCCGGCGATTGCGAGCAGAATCCAGTCGTTCATCGCGGGCCGCCGAACACGGCAAAATCAGGAGCCAGAAACTGGCTAAACAAGCGGGCGGGCGCGGGGTCCATAACTATTTACAGCATAACCAGCAACTGGCCCTAGAAACTTGCTGTAAACATACCCATTGCCCGATTTTCGCGGGGTTCGCAAGAGTAGGCTAGACAAGGAAATTCACGAACGAGGTGGTCAAGCTGTCGACTAACGAGTCAAATTCGGGGTCTTCGAACGATTTCGGAGCCAACGAATGGCTAGTAGATGAAATGTATTCGCAGTGGATCGCGAATCCCGACGCAGTTGACCGTTCTTGGTGGCCCATTCTCGAGCGCTACCAGCAGACCAAATCTTCTACTCCAGCAGCCCCAGCAACGCCAGCAGCTGCCGCTCCCCCGGCGGCCGTCGCTCCGGTCATTCCGGCTGCCGCACCCACCCCAGTTGTCCCAGCCGCCGCTCCAAGCCAAGGATCGCCAGTAGCCGTGTCTAACGAAAATGCAAACAATCCAGTCGTAGCCAAGACCACTCGAATCGAGCCGCGCACTCAGCCGATTCCAGCCCAGGCTCCGGTCACCAGCAGCATCCCAACCCAGGATGAAACCTCTGGCGAGAACAAGCTCACCGTGCTCAAGGGCATGTCGAAGGCACTCGCCACCAACATGGACCTCTCGCTCACCGTTCCGACCGCCACCAGCGTGCGCTCGATTCCGGCCAAGCTCCTGATCGACAACCGCATCGTGATCAACTCGCACCTCAACCGCACCCGCGGTGGCAAGGTTTCGTTCACGCACCTGATCGGCTTCGCCATCATCCGTGCTTTGAAGGAGTTTCCGAGCCAGAACGTCTATTACGACATCATCGACGACAAGCCCACCGCGGTTTCGCCGGCGCACATCAACTTCGGCCTAGCTATCGACATTCCGAAAGAAGACGGCACCCGTGCCCTTCTGGTGCCAAACATCAAGAAGGCCGAACGCCTCAACTTCGCCGAATACCTGATCGCCTACGAAGAGCTGGTCAAGAAGGCACGCACCAACACGCTCACCCCAGGCGACTTTGCAGGTTCGACGATTTCGCTGACCAACCCCGGCGGAATCGGCACCGTGCACTCGGTTCCACGTCTCATGAAGGGCCAGGCCTGCATCATCGGCGCTGGCGCGCTCGAGTACCCAGCCGAGTTCCAGGGTCTGCCCGAGGCACACCTCGCCAAGATGGGCATCAGCAAGACCATCACGCTCACCTCGACCTACGACCACCGAGTCATCCAGGGCGCTGGTTCGGGCGAGTTCCTCAAGAAGATTCACGAACTGCTGCTCGGTGAGCGCGGTTTCTACGACCAGATCTTCGCCGACCTGCGCATTCCTTATGAACCGGTTCGCTGGGTCGAAGACTTCGAGAGCGACGAGACCGACGACCGCAGCAAGGCCTCGCGCATCCAAGAGTTGATCAACGCCTATCGCGTTCGCGGTCACCTCATGGCCGACATCGACCCGCTCGAATACCGCCAGCGCACCCACCCGGATCTCGACATCCTGAACCACGGCCTCAGCCTTTGGGACCTCGACCGCACCTTCAAGACGGGCGGCTTCGGCGGCAAGTCAAAGGCGCAGTTCCGCGACACCCTCAAGATTTTGCGCGACTCCTACTGCCGCACCGTTGGCGTCGAGTACATGCACATTCAAGACCCAGCTCAGCGCAAGTGGTTCCAAGACCACCTCGAGCGTCCTTATGCAAAGCCAAGCAAGGATGAACAGTTCCGCATCCTAGAAAAGCTCAACGAGGCCGAGGCCTTTGAGACCTTCTTGCAGACCAAGTTCGTTGGCCAGAAGCGCTTCTCGCTCGAGGGTGGCGAATCGACGATTCCAGCGCTCGACGCAATTCTGCAGAGCGCTGCCGAGTCCGGCCTGAGCGAGGTCGCCATCGGCATGGCCCACCGCGGCCGCCTCAACGTTTTGACCAACGTCGCCGGCAAGACCTACGGCCAGGTCTTCAAGGAGTTCGAGGGCAACACCGACACCAGCACGGTTCAGGGCTCTGGCGACGTGAAGTACCACCTCGGAACCGAGGGCACCTTTACCAACGCATCCGGCAAGACCGTGAATGTTTCGCTTGCCGCCAACCCATCGCACCTCGAGGCAGTCAACCCTGTGCTCGAGGGCATCGTGCGCGCCAAGCTCGACGCGTTGGGCACGACCCGCTACGACAAGGTCTTTCCCGTATTGCCGATCCTGATTCACGGTGACGCAGCCTTCGCCGGTCAGGGCGTGGTTCCCGAGGTGCTCAACATGGCGAACCTGCGAGGATTCACCACCGGTGGAACCATCAACATCGTCATCAACAACCAGGTCGGTTTCACCACCCCACCCAGCGAGTCGCGCTCGACGGTCTACTCGACCGACATCGCCAAGGGCTTTCAGGCGCCGATATTCCACGTCAACGGCGACGACCCAGAGGCCGTTGTTCGCGTTGCGCAGATGGCGTTCGACTATCGCCAGACCTTCCACTCGGATGTCGTCATCGACCTGGTGTGCTACCGCCGACGCGGCCACAACGAGGGCGACGACCCGTCGATGACCCAGCCGCTGATGTACAACCTGATCGAGGCCAAGCGTTCGGTTCGCACCCTTTACCTAGAGTCGCTTGTTGGTCGCGGAGACATCACGCGCGAGGAGTTTGAGGCGGCAAACGCCAACTTCCAGAACAAGCTCGAGCAGGCGTTCACCGACGTACACGAGGCAATGGCCAAGCCGGTCTCGCTGGTTCCACGCCCGGTAGGCATCGGCACCACCGCAAGCGACAACCCAACCCTAGAGCGCGGCACCGCAATTGCCCGCTCGGTGGTCGAGCTCATCGGTGACGCGCACAACAACATCCCAGCTGGTTTTAGCGTGCACCCAAAGCTTCAGCAGCTGCTTGCCAAGCGCGTCGAGATGAGCCGCCAGGGCGGCATCGACTGGGGCTTCGGCGAACTCTTGGCATTCGGATCCCTCTTGCTCGAGGGCAAGCCGGTTCGCATGTCTGGTCAAGACAGCCGCCGCGGCACCTTCGTGCAGCGTCACGCGGTGTTCCACGACCGCGAGAACGGCCAGGAGTGGATGCCGCTGCGCAACCTCTCGGACAACCAGGCGAAGTTCTACATCTATGACTCGATGCTCAGTGAGTATGCGGCCATGGGCTTCGAATACGGCTACTCGGTCGAGAGCGAGAGTGCCCTCGTACTTTGGGAGGCGCAGTTCGGTGACTTCGCCAACGGCGCTCAGACCATCATCGACGAGTTCATTTCGTCGGCCGAGCAGAAGTGGGGCCAGCACTCGGGCGTCGTCCTGTTGCTTCCACACGGATACGAGGGCCAGGGCCCAGACCACTCGTCTGCCCGCATCGAGCGCTACCTCCAGCTTTGCGCTCAGAACAACATGACCGTTGCACAGCCTTCGACCCCGGCATCGCACTTTCACCTGCTGCGCCGCCAGGCATACTCGACCCCGCGTCGACCACTCGTGGTCTTCTCGCCAAAGTCGATGCTTCGACTCAAGGCGGCTTCGAGCTCGGTCGAAGACTTCACCAACGGCGAGTTCCGCCCTGTAATCGGCGACGAGCAGGGGCTCAACCCAGCAGAGGTCAAGCGCGTCTTGTTCTGCTCGGGCAAGGTCTATTGGGACCTACTGGCCGAGTCACAGAAGCGCGGCGACCGCACCACGGCTATCGTTCGCGTCGAACAGCTCTACCCGACCCCGGTCGACGAGATCAAGGCGGCATACGCCCTGTATCCAAACGCCGAGCTGGTTTGGGTTCAAGACGAGCCAGCCAACCAGGGTCCTTGGACCTACATCGGTCTCTTCTTGCCTAAATACATGGATGGCAAGGTCGCGAAACTCGTTTCTCGCCCAGCCTCGGCATCACCGGCCACCGGTTCGTCAAAGGCTCACGCTGCCGAGCAGGCAGACCTCGTCGCCCGCGCGTTCGCAGACTAGGTAGCTCGACACCGTGCCCATCGCGCCGAGAACTCGTGTTCGCATCGTAATCGCGGGCGACGCGCTCGTGAGCGCCATGGGCGACTCGAAGGGCATGGGTTGGGTCGGCCGGGTCATCGCCCGCACCCCGAGTGCACCGGCAGCCGAAGGTGCTCCATTTATTGAGATTCTCGCTCTGCCGCAACCTAACGAGGCCTCGCCAGAACTTGCCGCACGCTGGGTATCTGAGATTCAGTCGCGTTTCGAACCAGGCATCGAGAATCGCTTGGTCCTGGCCCCAGGCAACTCTGACCCGGCCGCTGGCGTATCGATGTCGCGCAGCCGACTGAACTTGGCGAACATTCTCGACGAGGCTAAGAAACTTGGCATCGACTGCCTAGTCGTTGGCCCAACTCCCCACCGCAACGAGGCGCTCAACGAGTCGATTTCTGCGCTCTCGCAGGGGTTCGCCGACGTCGCAAAGCGTCGCGACGTGACTTTTATCGATTGCTTTGAGCCGCTCGTGGCCCATGAGGGATGGCTGGCAGAGGTGAAGGCAAGCGAAACCGGCTTGCCCGGCCAGGTTGGCTATGGGCTACTGGCTTGGTTGGTGCTGCACCGAGGCTGGTTTGAGTGGCTAGACCTGCCACTCGACGCCTAAGTTTCTATAACTGGCTAGCTCCGCGACTATTCGTGGGCGACTTCGCCTGCGTCGTTGATTAGTCCCTTGAGACGACTCAGAATGCGTTCGGCAAGTTCCGCCGGCGGAGCTTCGTCGCAGGCTCGCTTGACGACCTTGTTAAAAAGGTGCTCGAAGTCATAATCGCTCTCGCAGCTATCGCAGTTGGCGATGTGATCGGTGATGTTGTCGATCTCTTCTTTAGACAGAGCGCTGTGCAGGTACTCGTGAACCTGACGCTTCGTCTCTTCGCAGTTAACTTCGGTCACTTTTCTGCGCCTTTCTTGTTTCTTGCTGCCGAGGCGAGTCTTCGTTCCTTCATTTCATCCTCGGTATAAACGTTGTAGCCCTCTTCTTTGGCATATTCGGCCAGCTTCTCGCGAAGCGCCTTCTTGCCACGGTGCAGGCGGCTCATCACGGTTCCCATTGCGATGCCCATCTTGTCGGCAATCTCTGCATACGAAAGCTCAGCAAAGACGGCGTATCGAACAACCTGGGCGTACTGCGGCAAAATCGAGTCGAGAGCGTCGTTGACCTCTTTAGAGGTCATGCGACTAAGCGCCTCAACCTCGGCGGCCCGGTTTGGTCTTGCCGTCACCGACTCAGCGGTTCCGATCTGAAAATCTTCGAGCTCGTCGAGCCCGCCCTCGGCCTTGTCGCGAATCTTCTTGGCAACTAGGTTCTTGCGCGTGTTTTCAAGGATGGTGGTCAACCAAGCCTGCAGGTTTGTTCCCTGCTCAAATTGGTGCCAGGCCTTATATGCCTTTACGAAAGTCTCTTGAACGAGATCTTCGGCATCCTGGTAGTTTTTGGTTTTCTTCAGCGCGATTCCAAACAGCAAGGACGTGTACTGCAAGGCCTGCTGCTCGAACTGCATTAGACGCTCTGCGTCGGTTGGATTGCTGCGATTCTCGGTCATTGGCTTCGAGTCTAGACGGCGAGAACCAAAGGATGAAACCGCTGGCGTGTAGCTAGTCACGCTTCCTCTTCTCTTCGTTGCCGGCAGCACGGGGGTTGGCTGGTAACTTTGAACCAATGACTTTAAGCACCTATTCCAGCGAGCACGAGCTTTGGCCTGCCCCTGTTGCTGCCGGCTCGATCGCGGCAACGGTGGCGCTGCCGGGCTCGAAGTCGCTCACCAACCGCGAGCTGATTCTTGCCGCGTTGGCCGCGCGCTCCGGCTCATCCTCGACGCTGGTTGAACCGCTGGAATCCCGAGACTCTTCGCTGATGATCGAGGCGCTCAAGGCCCTTGGTTTCACTTTTGCGACGAGTGCCGCCGGCGAACTAGAGGTCAACCTAGATGCTGAGGCGCTCGGGCGGGTAGAGGCGACCATTGACTGCGGACTCGCGGGCACCGTCATGAGATTTGTGCCACCATTTGCCGCGCTGGCCACGGGACGAATTACCTTCGATGGCGACGAAGGCGCTCGCCGCCGACCGATGGCCACCACCATTGATTCGCTGCGCGCCTTGGGCGTTGAGGTTGACGACGGCGGTCGCGGTGCCTTGCCTTTCACGATTGTGGCCACCGGTTCGGTGCGAGGCGGCGAGCTCACCATCGACGCATCGGCCTCGAGTCAGTTCGTCTCAGGTTTGTTGCTCTCGGCGGCCGCATTCGAAGAGGGACTCACGCTCAGACACGAGGGCGAGCACCTGCCGAGCATGCCCCACATCGACATGACCGTCGAATGCCTGCGCCAGCACGGCATCGAGGTCTCGCAGCCCGAGCCAGCTGTCTGGCGCGTCGAGCCGGGCCAGGTTCAGGGCGGCCGAGTAGTTATCGAACCCGACCTTTCTAACGCCGGGCCTTTTCTCGCGGCCGCCATGGTGGCCGGCGGCTCCGTCACGATTCCGCACTGGCCCGCCTCGACCACTCAGGTTGGCGACGAGTTCGACGGCATTCTGCAGCGCATGGGCGCCGACATTTCGCGCGATGACCGCGGCCTAACCATCACTGGTTCGGGCGAGATAACGGGCATCGACATCGACCTCTCGATCGGCGGCGAACTCACCCCGGTCATCGCCGCACTCGGCGCCATTGCCAGCACGCCAACCCGCATCACCGGCGTCGCCCACCTTCGCGGCCACGAGACCGACCGGCTCGCGGCCCTCGTTGCAGAGATCAACCGCATCGGGGGCATCGCCCGCGAGCTCGAAGACGGCCTCGAAATCGACCCGAGCGACAACCTCCACGGTGGCGAATGGCTCAGCTATGAAGACCACCGCATGGCCACCGCCGGCGCAATCGTCGGCCTGCGCGTGCCGGGCATCCTGGTTGAAAACATTGGCACCACGAGCAAAACCATGCCCAACTTTGCCCAGCTTTGGCAGTCGCTGCTCGAGGCTCGCGCTTGAGCTGGCTCTATGAGCCTGAGCCGGGTCAACACGACCTGGATGAAACCGACGTGCGGGTGCGCCCAAACCCCAAGGGCAACCGCCCGCGAACAAAGACCCGCCCAACCTTCGATGACGCGCACCCAGGCATGGTTACGAGCGTTCACCTGGGTCGCTACGAGGTTCTGCTGCTCGACGAAAACCGACTGGTGACAGCAACCCTTGGCAAAGAGCTGCGCAAGGCCGGAGCCGTTGTCGGCGACCGAGTCGCACTGGTCGGCGACACCAGCGCCACCGACGGTGCTCTTAGCCGTATCGTTCGGGTCGAGCCGCGCACATCGCTGCTTCGCCGCAGCGCCGACGACACCGACGAAGTCGAGCGCGTAATCGTAGCCAATGCCACCCAGATGCTTATTGTCACGGCAATCGCCAACCCCGAGCCTCGCACTCGCCTGATCGATCGCTACCTGGCCGCGGCCCTCGACGCCGGGCTTAAGCCGATTCTCGTAATTACAAAAACCGACCTGGCCG
>JBEGJS010000113.1:0-6793 GCA_041184485.1 Actinomycetota bacterium
CACCAAGGATGACGCCTGCGACGTGCTTTGGTTGCGCTGGAATCGATGCGTTCAGGCTCTTCAGCTGCGCAGGTGTTGGCAGTTGGTTTCCGACCGGCAGGCTGACCTTCTTGGCAACACCGACACCGGGCCTAAACACCGAGCCCTCTTCGAAGATGGCGAGCGAGGTTAGGCCGCGCGAAAGGTTGCGCTTGGCTGCATCGAGCAGGCCTGGCAGCAGCGAAAGGCGCAAGAACTTGGCATCCTCTTGCATCGCATTCGCCAGCTCGACGACACCCTGCTCGGCGTTGGTCTCGAACCAGCGGTTCTGAGCCTCACCAACGAACGGATAGTTCAAGACCTCGGTGTGGCCAGAGCCAACGAGCGCCGAGATGACCTGGCGGCGTTGCTTCTGTCGCACGGTCAAGCCGCGGCCCGGAGGGGCTACCGGCAGACGGCTCGGAATGCGGTCGTAGCCGCCGATGCGCGCAAGCTCCTCGACCAGGTCGGTCTTTTGAGTGATGTCTGGGCGCCAGGTCGGCGGGATTACTTCGAACCCGCCATCCACGGATGCAACCACGCAGCCGATTTCGCGGAGCGTGGCGCTGGTCTCTTCTGCCGAAAACTCAAAACCAACCAGCGACTCGGCAAAGCCATCTGGCAAGAAGATCGCCTGGGTCGGCTGGATCTGGTTGAAGTCGATGCCGAGGTCGGTGCCAGTGCCGCCGGCGTGAACCTCGAGCAACTGAACGACTCGAGCAACCGCGTTGTCGGCCATGCGTGGGTCGACTCCGCGCTCGAAACGCTTAGAAGCCTCGGATGAAAGCTTGTGGCGGCGAGCGCTTCTGGCGATGCTGATCGGGTCGAAGTGTGCTGCCTCGACGATGACGCGGGTCGTGGTGCCGCTAACCTCGGTGCTCTCGCCTCCCATCACGCCGGCCAGGCCAATTGGGCCCGATTCGTCGGTGATCAAAAGGTCTTCTGGGTCGAGCTTGCGAACCTGGCCGTCGAGGGTCTTGAGGCTCTCGCCCTTCTTGGCGCGGCGAACGGTGATGCCGCCCGCGAGCTTGTCGAGGTCATAGGCGTGAGTCGGCTGACCGAGCTCGAGCATGGCGTAGTTGGTGATGTCGACGACTAGCGAGATTGAACGCATGCCGGCAAGTTTGAGGCGGGCCACCATCCACGGCGGGGTTGGTCGCGACGGATCGATGCCCTCGACGACCTTGAGCACGAAACGGTCGCAGCCAACGTTGCCACGAAGGCCGGTCTTGTCGTCTAGCTTGAAGTCGAAGCCGTGCAGGCTCGATAGAAACGCGTTGCCCTTGGGGTCGCGAAACTCGCCCTTGGTGGCGTGCGCATACTCGCGAGCGACACCGCGAATCGAGAAGCAGTAGCCGCGGTCGGGAGTCACGTTGACCTCGGCGGCCTCTTCGGTGAGCTGCAGCAGTTCGAGCGCATCCGTGCCGACCTTGGGGTCGAGGCCCCACTCGCGCAGGCGAATGATGCCGGCGTGGTCGTCGCTGAGGTTTAGCTCGCGAGCGGATGCCATCATGCCGTCGCTGATGTGGCCGTAGGTGCTGCGAGCGGCGATCTTGAAGTCGCCCGGCAGCTCGGCGCCTGGCAGGCACACGACGACCTTGTCGCCGACCTCGAAGTTGCTGGCGCCGCAAACGATGCCACGCACGTCTTCGCCGCCATCCGCCGCCTTCAGGCCCTTGGGAGCAACTCGCACCTGGCACCAGCGAATGGTCTTGCCGTTCGACTGCGCCTCGGGCGTGAACTCAAGAACCTCACCCACGACGATTGGGCCGGTCACGCCAAAGCGGTGCACGCCCTCTTCTTCGAGACCAACTCGAACCAGGTCGGCCATGACGCTTTCTGCCGTTGCGCCGCTGGGCAAATCGACATACTCGGCGAGCCAAGAAAGTGGTACGCGCATTAGAGGTTCACTCCGAACTGCTGGCTGAAACGAACATCGGCCTCGACCATGTCGTGCATGTCTTTAACGTCGTTGCGGAACATCAGGGTGCGCTCGATGCCCATGCCGAATGCGAATCCCTGGTATTCCTCTGGGTCAATGCCAGCGGCCTTGAGCACGTTGGGGTTGACCATACCGCAGCCGCCCCACTCGACCCAGCGAGCGCCGCCCTTGGCACCAGGGTGCCAGACGTCGAGTTCGGCCGAGGGCTCGGTGAACGGAAAGAAGCTTGGGCGAAGGCGAATCTTGGCATCCTCGCCAAACATGATGCGGGCGAAGTGCTCGAGGGTGCCGCGAAGGTCGGCCATGGTGAGGCCCTTGTCGATGGCTAGGCCCTCGACCTGGTGAAAGACCGGGGTGTGGGTGGCGTCTAGCTCGTCGGTGCGAAACACGCGGCCGGGACAAAGCACATAGACCGGCAGTTCGCGCTCTAGCAGCGAGCGAACCTGAACCGGCGAGGTGTGAGTGCGCAACACCAGGTGCTGCTCGACAGGCTCGACGAAGAAGGTGTCTTGCATGGCGCGGGCAGGGTGGTCTGCGTCGAAGTTGAGGGCGTCGAAGTTGAACCACTCGCTCTCGACCTCGGGGCCCTCGGCGATCTCCCAGCCCATGCCGATGAATACGTCGGCGATCTGGTCTTGCAAGAGCGACAGCGGATGACGGGCACCGAATGCAACCGGCATCGGGGCGGCGGTCATGTCCACTGCCTCGGCGGCTAGCTTGGCTCGCTCCTCGACCGCAAAGAGTTCGGCTTCTTTGGCGGCGAAGGCCTGGTTCAACTGGCCGCGGGCCTGCCCGATGAGCTGACCAGCCTCGGCCTTGAACTCGTTGGCGATGTTTTTGAGCTCGGCGTTCAGCTTGGCGATTGGCGAGTGTTCACCAATCGAGGATGCGCGCGAGGCGCGAAGTTCGGCGAGCGTGGATGCCGCTTCGATGGCGATATTCGCCTCTGAAACGGCGGCCTCGACGGCTTCGCGAGAGATTGGATTTGAGCCAGACATAAGACCTTCAGTCTACCCGAGCAGCGGTTTGGGCAGGCTCAGGCGTTCTGAGCGAACGCGGATTCGTAGAGGCAAACGCTCGCCGCGGTGGCGACGTTGAGCGACTCGGCGGATCCATAGATTGGCAGCCCAACTTGGCGGTCGACCCTGGCCAGAGTGGAGTCTTCGAAACCCCAGGCCTCGTTGCCAAAGACCCAGACCGTGGGCTTGGCGAGGGTTGCGCGATCGATGGTCGGCAACTGCTCGCCGCCGCCGTTTGCCGCGAAAATCTGCATCCCGGTTTCGCGAGCCTCTTGAATCGCCTCGAGAATGTCGACGTCGACTACCACCGGCAGGTGCAAGATCGAGCCAGTGGTCGAACGCACCACCTTGTTGTTGTAGAGGTCGACGCTGCCCTTGCTGAAGAACACGGCGTCGGCTCCCGCGGCGTCGGCGGCACGCAGGATTGTGCCTGCGTTGCCCGGGTCGCGCACGTTGGCCAGCAGCGCAATCAGCTTGGGCTTCTCGGCCAGCACCGCGGCCAGCGACACGTCGACCTGATTGCAGACCGTGACCACGCCCTGCGGAGTCGTGGTGTCGGTCATCGCCTTGAGCACCTGCTCAGTGACGAGTTCGACCCGCACGCGCTGCGACTCCGCCCTGGCGAACTGCTCAGGGTGGCGGGCGACGGCATCCTCGGTGGCGTAAACCTCGACCACGAGGTTCTTGGATCGCTCGAGCGCCTCTTTCAGGCCTTGCGGGCCCTCAAGCAGAAAGAGCCCGGTCTCTGACCGGGCGTCTTTCTTGAGAAGCTTGGCGACCCGGCGCACACGTGATGCTTGCGGATCGGTTAGCAACGGACTACTTGACCTTTGGAGCCGAAGTGTCTGCTGGCAGTGCTGCCTTGGCGCTGGCAACGAGGCTAGCGAAGGTCTTTGGCTCGTTGACCGCGAGGTCGGCGAGGATGCGACGGTCGACCTGAATGCCGGCCAGGTTTAGACCCTGGATAAGGCGGTTGTAGGTCAGGCCGTTTGCACGCGATGCGGCGTTGATGCGCTGGATCCATAGGCGACGGAAGTCACCCTTGCGCTGACGACGGTCGGCGTATGCGTAGACCAGCGAGTGAAGCAGCTGCTGCTTCGCAATGCGGTACAGGCGCGAACGCTGACCGCGGTAGCCGTGGGCGCGCTCGAGAACGACGCGGCGCTTCTTGTGCGAGTTGATCGCATTCTTTACTCTTGCCATTTTTTAACTCCTAAAGTCTTTTGCGCCGGACTACTTGCCGAGCTGCTTCTTGATGGTCTTGAAGTCGGCTGCAGAGACGACCTGGTCTTGGTTCAGACGACGGGTGCGACGGCTCGACTTGTGCTCGAGGTTGTGGCGCATGTTGATCTGCTCTTTCATGAGCTTGCCGCTGCCGGTGAAACGGAAACGCTTCTTGGCACCGGAGTGGGTCTTCTGCTTTGGCATTGCTTTCTCCTGTTTTCCTATTCGGCCGAGGCCGAAGTTTCTGGGGTCTCTGGGGCCGACTTGACTGACTCGTCGGCGGTCTTTTTGGCTTCAGCGCGTGCATCCGCTTTGTTCTTCAAGGGGCCAATCACCATGACCATGTTGCGGCCATCGATGGATGGGCTCGACTCGACCGAACCGAGAGTCGAAATCTCTTCGGCGAGCTTCTGCAGCATCTTGATGCCCATTTCTGGACGCGACTGCTCGCGACCGCGGAACATCACGATGACCTTGACCTTGTCGCCAGCCTTGAGGAAGCGCTCGATCTGGCCCTTTTTGGTGCCGTAATCGTGATCGTCGATCTTCAGGCCAAAGCGCACGGTCTTGATGACGGTGTTGACCTGGTTCTTGCGGGCTTCGCGCACCTTCTGCGCTGCCTCGTACTTGAACTTTCCGAAGTCCATGAGCTTTGCCACGGGCGGCTTCGACATTGGGGCAACCTCGACTAGGTCTAGGTCAGACTCCTGCGCCAGGCGCAGTGCCTCTTCAATGCGAACGACGCCAACCTGCTCGCCGTTCGGACCGACAAGTCGGACCTCAGGCACGCGGATGCGCTCGTTAATTCGGGGATCGCTGATCGGATGCTCCTTCTTGACGTGACAGAATGGCCACGCCCAAGGATGAGCGCACAGAAACGAATCGTTTCAAAAGCTAACCCGGCAACCTATAAAGCGGTGGACGCGGGTGGGAAATGAATCCTCTTCTGACCGAGGACGAACCTCGGAGCCGTGAGTTAGCCTATCAGATGTACCCCAAAAGGAGAAGCCCCTTGTCTGAATTCGACGACGTCAACCAAGAGATCACCGACATTGCAGAGCTGCCAGCCGTCGAGGTGATCGGCCGCTACGCGGTTGAGTTGCTTTCGGTTGCCGCGGTGCAGTGTGGACTTGCCGAAGATGGGCGCAGGGGTGACCTCGATGAGGCCAGAAAACTCATCACCGCCGCCGCCGGCTTGATTACTGCCGCCGCCCCAGACCTCGGCGACCACCACGCTCGCCCACTGCGCGAGGCACTTCGCCAGCTTCAGCTTGCCTTTCGCGAGGCATCGGTGATTCAGGATGCGCCTGGCGCCGGACCGGGCGAGAAGTTCACCGGCCCAGTCAACTAGGCTTGCGCGATCTTTACTCGCAGCGAGTCAACGAAGTCGGCAACGATTTCGCTCTGGCTAAGGTCTTGCGCCATTTTCTTCATTAGCTCGTCGAACTCGTCCTGAGTCAGCCCCGGCGTCAAGGTGAGCACGAGCAGTAGCTCGGCGCCACGAAGCAGTTGCAGCGGGTCGCCCGCCTCGAGTTCGAAGTCGGCCACCGCATCGTATGCCTCGAAAACGCGCGCAAACTCTGTGGCCACTTCTGCGCGCAGGTGTGGCGGGCGCCACGGCAACTGCTGGGCCACCGCGGCAATCGCGACGCGGCGCAAGACAAACTCCGTTGGTGAACCCGGGTCCAAGATGATGCGCGTGTTGCCCTCTTGCGCCGCCGCGAGCGCCGCCCGAGATGCGCTCGAAGGCACTGGTCTTGCGGTGGGGTTCCATGCCGCCATTGCTGCTACCGACGAAAACACCGGCAGGCCATCGAGCCCATCCGGGGTGGCCACTGTCACGACCGAGAGGTCTGCGCTCTTATCAACGGTCTGCCCGTGGGCGCCTTCGCCCGACTCGCCCAGTTCGGCGAGCAGCGGAATCAGCAGCCGGGCATCGCGAAACGCGTCAACGACCTGCTCTGCCGAGCCGGTTCCCGCGCGCAATGCCTCGATTGCTGCAACGAGCTTCGAATCCGCCTCGCCGTTGTCGTCGGAGTAGGGGTTCTCGTCGAACGAACGACCTGCCCAGGGCACTCCGGCCGAGTCGGCAAAGCGATCTGGGTTTATGTGATCGTTCATCGTCGCCGCCCTATCGCTTTGAAAAGAACCGTTTAGTCTTGGGCCGAGCCGGCGATGGCTAGGGCCTCTTCGAGCGTGAACTTGCCCGCATACAGCGACTTGCCGAGAATCGCACCCTCGAGCCCAAGCGGCACGAGCGCCTTGAGGTCGGCGATGTCTTGTAGCGACGAGATGCCGCCAGAGGCAACGACCGGGCGCTTGGTCTTTTCGAGAACCTGAGCCAATAGCTCGATGTTTGGTCCGCGCAGGGTTCCATCCTTGGTGACATCGGTCACCACGTAGCGAGCGCAACCGGCCTGCTCAAGACGGTCGAGCACCTCCCAGAGGTTGCCGCCCTCCTTGGTCCAGCCGCGAGCCGCCAGCACCTCGCCGCGAACGTCGAGCCCGACGGCGATGGCATCGCCAAACTTTGCGATCACGCGCTCGGTCCACTCCGGGTTTTCGAGAGCGGCGGTGCCCAGGTTGACGC
>JBEGJS010000114.1:0-6314 GCA_041184485.1 Actinomycetota bacterium
TGGTCGTACCACGCGTCTGGTTCGGTTGGCAGGGTGTCAACATCCGCGTTAATCAGCAGAATGGCTCGGATGAGGGTCTCGGCGGCGTCGCGGTCGTCGACATCCTCTAGAAAAATCACGGGAGCCTGGTTGTACCAGCGCAGTTCTTTGACGGTTACCGTCTTGCCGAACCACGGTGAGGTGTCGGGAACCTGAAGTTTGAGCACCGTTCCGGGCGTAAAACGCTCATTCGGAGAATCGGTGTAGAGCTCTAGTTTGATTGCGCCTTTGAGGCCGTGTGCTTTGAGCAGACGACCGACGCGGAGCTCGGTCTGCTTAGAAATCTGTATCAACAACGTCAACGCGAACCTTCTTGCCGTCGGCAAGGGCGTTGACGATTGTGCGAAGAGCCTTGGCGGTGCGTCCGCTGCGCCCGATTACACGACCTAGGTCTTCTGGGTGCACGTGAACCTCAAGAAGGTCACCTCGATTGGTCGAGCGTGCAACAACAGATGCATCGTCTGGATGATCGACGATGCCCTTGACTAGGTGTTCGAGCGCAGCGGCTAGCACTTGTTTAGGCCTCTTCTGCTGGAGCCTCAGCCTCGGCAGCTGGAGCCTCTTCGGCTGCTGCTTCGACTGGTGCTTCTTCAGCTACTTCTGCTGCTGGGGCTTCTGCCTCAACTGCTGCTTCTGCGGCTGGTGCCTCTTCGGCTACGGCTTCGGTCTCGACAACTGCGGTCTCTTCGGCTGCTGGAGCCTCTTCGACTGCTGCTGGAGCCTCGACAACCTCAGGCTCGGCTGCCTTGACGACAACCTCAACCTTTGGCTTCAAAACGGTCTTCTTGGCGCTGTCAACAACGAAGGCTTCCTTCGGGGCAGCAACCTGAACCTGGCTCTTGACGTTCTTCTCGCCCTTGGCGGTCTGGTAGTCACCGGTCAGCTTGAGCAGCGCAAGAACCTGCTCGGTTGGCTGTGCGCCAACGCCGATCCAGTACTGAGCGCGCTCGGAGTTGACCTCAATGAGCGATGGGTTCTGAGTTGGGATGTAACGACCGATCTCTTCGATCACTCGACCATCGCGCTTGGTGCGCGAGTCGGCTACGACGATGCGGTAGTGAGGCGCGCGGACTTTGCCGAGACGCTTCAGGCGGATTTTTACGGCCACAATGCTCCTGTGTTTGTATTGGGTCGAACTTCAACCGTGAGCGTGGGGTGCACACCCGGTAGAAAATCATGGGGTTTGCTGTGGGACTGGTTAGAGGGTCAGTCTTAGCAACCTCTCCATTCTGCCAGATTTCGGCCGAGGTTGCTAGTTTTCGCTAGAGTCCGAAGGCGTTTCCGCCAGAAGACTGCTCGCCAGGCTGACGGCCCGCGAGTCGCGCTGCCTCTTCGGCTGCCCGCTTAGCCGGGTTGCCCGATTTTGAGCCCTTCTTGCCTTTGTCTTTCTTTTTCGACTTGGATGCGCCGAAGCCGCCCATCCCAGGCATTGCCGGCATGCCAGGCATCTGCGGCATGTTGCCCTTGGCCACGCCCTTCATCATCTTGGCGGCCTGCTCGAAGCGGTTGACCAGCGAGTTGACCTCGGTCACGGTCACTCCCGAACCCTTGGCAATGCGAAGGCGGCGCGATCCGTTGAGAATCTTTGGTGCGCGGCGCTCGGATGGCGTCATCGAGCGGATGATGGCCTCGGTGCGGTCGATCTCGCGCTCGTCGAAGTTCTCGAGCTGCTGACGCATCTGGCCGGCACCGGGCATCAGGGCCAGCATGCTCTTGAGGTTGCCCATCTTGCGAAGCTGCTGCATCTGCTGCAAGAAGTCTTCGAGAGTGAACGAGTCGGTGGCGATCTTCTCGGCCATCGCCTTGGCCTCGGCCTCGTCGAACTGACGCTGGGTCTGTTCGATCAGGGTGAGAACGTCACCCATGTCGAGAATTCGGCTTGCCATTCGGTCTGGGTAGAACGGCTCGAACGCATCCATGGCCTCGCCCGATGACGAGAAGATGATTGGCTTGCCCGTCACGGATGCGACCGATAGTGCCGCACCACCGCGGGCGTCGCCGTCGAGCTTGGTGAGCACGACACCGGTGATGCCGACGCCATCCTCGAATTCCTTGGCCACGTTGACCGCGTCTTGACCGATCATCGAGTCGATTACGAAGAGAACCTCGTCTGGGTCAACCGCGTTGCGAATGTCGCGGGCCTGCTGCATGAGTTCTTCGTCGATGCCGAGGCGACCGGCGGTGTCGACGATTACGACGCTGAACTGCTTCGAGGTCGCATGCTTGATCGCGTCTTTGGCGACCTTTACCGGGTTGCCAACGCCGTTGCCAGGCTCGGGTGCGAACACCGAGACGCCGACGCGGTCTCCAACCACCTGCAGCTGGTTGACGGCGTTCGGGCGCTGAAGGTCGGCTGCCACCAGAAGTGGCGTCTGGCCCTGGTCTTTGAGCCACTTCGAGAGCTTGCCCGCGAGCGTGGTCTTACCCGAACCCTGCAGACCGGCAAGCATGATGACGGTTGGCGGGTTCTTGGCGAAGGCAAGCTTGCGCTGCTGGCCACCGAGAATCTTGACGAGTTCTTCGTTGACGATCTGAACGACCTGCTGGGCAGGGTTGAGCGCCTTCGAAACCTCGTCTGAGAGTGCGCGGTCGCGAATCGCGGTGACGAAGTCTTTGACCACGTCGAGCGCAACGTCTGCCTCGAGCAGGGCGCGACGGATTTCGCGCAGGGTTGCGTCGATGTCTGCGGGGCTTAGTTTGCCCTTCGTGCGCAGGTTTTTGAATGTCTGCGCGAGACGATCAGATAAGTTTCCGAACAAGCTTTATGCTCCTGAAGTTTGTGGCTTAAGACTACCCAACGAGCCCGCGAGCGAACTCGCCGGCGTCGAAGAACGCGAAGTCTTTGATTTGCTCGCCAACGCCCACAAGCTTCACCGGAATTCCGAGTTCGCGCTGAATCGAATAGACGATGCCACCCTTGGCTGTGCCATCCAGTTTGGTCAGCACTACGCCCGTGACATTGGCCACCTCGCTGAACGCCTTGGCCTGCTGCAGGCCGTTCTGGCCGGTGGTTGCGTCGATGACCAGCAGCACCTCGGCGATCTTGGCCTGCTTCTCGACGACACGTCGAATCTTGGCCAGCTCATCCATGAGGCCCGCCTTGTTTTGCAGTCGGCCGGCGGTGTCGATGATCAGCACATCCGCGTTGGTTCGAACGGCCACTTCGGTTGCCTCGAATGCAACGGATGCGGGGTCTTGGCCCTCGGTCTTTGGGCGAACCAGCTGGGCTCCGGCACGATCTGCCCAGGTCGCCACCTGGTCTACCGCAGCGGCCCTAAAGGTGTCTGCGGCGCCGATGACGACGCTGGCCTTGCTCTCGGTGAGCCAGTTGGCGAGCTTGCCGATGGTGGTCGTCTTGCCTACGCCGTTGACGCCGACAACAAGGATGACGTACGGCAGCGCACCGTCGCTGAGGTTGAGGGCCTTGTCTGGGCGCTCTAGGTTTTCGGCGATCAGATCGATGAGGATTTGTTTGAGCTCGGCCTCGGTTTGGGCGCCCGACTTCTTTGCGCGCTCGCGCACTCCAGCGACGATGGCCTCTGATGCGTCGATGCCGAAGTCTGCCTGCAGCAGGGTGTCTTCGAGGTCGTCAAGATTCGCGACGTCAAACTTCACGCGGCTAAAGATGCTCTTGATGTTCTTGACGAACGAACGCTTAGGCAGCTCGACTGACTCTAGGACTGGCTCAGGCTCGGGTTCTGGCTCAGGTTCCGGTTCAGGCTCGGGTTCCGGTTCTGGCTCAGGTTCCGGTTCAGGCTCAGGTTCGACTTGAGCGACAAAAACGGGCTCTTCCTCCACTGGGGCCACGATTTCGGGCTCAACTTGGAGTTCGGGCTCCACTTCGGCTTCTGGAGCGGGAGTTTCCTCCACTTGGGGCTCAGGTTCCGGTTCAGGCCCCGGTTCCACTTGGGGCTCAGGCTCAGGCTCTGGGACCGGCTCCGGCTCTGGTTCCGGTTCGGTTTCCGGTTCGGGCTGTGCCTCGACGACCTCAGGTTCCTCGACTACCGCGGGGGCGACAGGTTCTGGCTGTGCAGGCTCTGGTTGCGCAGGTTCTGCAACAACTTGAGCCTCTTGCTCGACCGCTGGCGCTTCAACGGCATCCTCGCCCTTTTTCTTGCGCCAGAAAAGAAAGCCCACGACTAGGCCTTCGCGGTTTCTGGAATTCGCTGACCGACGACGGCAGAGACGCCATCACCGCGCATCGAGACGCCATACAGAGCATCGGCGATCTCCATAGTGCGTTTCTGGTGTGTGACGATAATCAGCTGCGAGTTGGCCTTGAGCTCTCTGAAGATGGTCAACAGGCGGCCGAGGTTTGCGTCATCCAGCGCTGCCTCGACCTCGTCGAGAACGTAGAAGGGCGAAGGGCGCGCCTTGAAGATAGCAATCAGCAGTGCGACCGCAGCGAGCGAGCGCTCACCACCGGATAGCAGCGAGAGGCGTTCGATGCGCTTGCCGACCGGCTTCACGGTGACCTCGATGCCCGTGGTGAGCATGTTGTCGGGGTCGGTCAAGAAGATCGATCCGGTGCCGCCGGGGAACAGCACGGGGAAGACGTGTTCGAAAGCGCGACGGGTGTCTTCGAAGGCATCGGCGAAGATGACCTTCATGCGCTCGTCGAGGTCGGCGATGATCTGCAACAGGTCTTTGCGAGTCTCGGTGAGGTCGTTGAGCTGCTCGGTCAAGAACTTGTGGCGCTGCTCGAGTGCTGCGAACTCCTCGAGGGCCAGAGGGTTCACGGTTCCGAGGCGTTCGAGCAGTTGCTCTGAGTGGCGCAGGCGCTTGAGCTGCTCCTCGCGCACGAACGGCTTGGTGATCGGGGTGCCGTCATCGGCGACCTCACCGGTTTCGATCGGCAACTCTGGCCCATACTCTGCAACCAGGATGTCTTCTTCGAGCCCAAGCTCTTCGCCGGCCCGCACCACAAGGTTGCTTAGGGTGAGGCGCTTCTCGTGGTTGCCAAGTTCAAAGTCGTGCACGGCCTGCGTGAGGGCACTCAACTTGTTTTGAACGTCTGAGGTCTCACCGCGAAGGCGAATCAACTCGGCAGTCTGACCGGCCCGCTCCCCCTCGATCTTGGCGAGTTGAGCCTTGGCCTCAATCGAATTGGCGGCGACTGCGTCTTGCACGGTTGGCAAAACCTCGAGCACTCGCTTCGCTGCCGAGAGCTGCTTGCTCTGGGCTGCGGCGATTAGCTTGGCCTTCTCGAGCGCCTCTTGGGCTTCGGCAACCTGCGAGCGCAGGTTCTTGGCGCGCTCGGTTTCGACGCGAAGTCGTTCGACGGCGGCGCCGAGCTCGATGCGAATCTCGAGTTCGCGCTGGCGAACCTGCTCGAGAGTCTCGGCGAGCCCGTGGCGTTCATCCAGGTCTACGACCGGGCGCTCTTGAGCGATGAACGAGTCGTGCTTGGCGCTGGACGCCGCCAGGTTGGCCTCGGCCTGAGGAATCTGGTCGGCTGCGGTCTGCGAAACTCGCTGCAGGCGCTCGACCTCGGCCGAAGCCGCTTCGGTTTGAACGCGCAAACGACCGAGCAACTCGGCGTTTTGGGCAAGGGTTGCGTCGTGAGCGTTCAACGCGGCGAGGGCGTCTGCCGAAGACTGCTTGGCCTGAGCCTCGGTTGCCCGTGCCTCGGCAAGGTTCGAGCGAGTGGCCTCAATCAGGTCGCCGATTTCGGTGAGACGAGCCTCGGCCGCATCTCGCTCGGCAACCAACTCGACCTTCGAAGGCTTCGATGCGCTGCCTCCGCGGATGATGTTTTTCGTGAACACGTCACCGGCCGAGGTGATAACGACTCGTTCGGCGTTGGCAGGGTCTCTAAAGATCGACCTGGCAGCCTCGAGGTCATCGACGATCAAAACCTGAGCGAGGATGTCGAGCACGGCCTGAGGTGCCTCGACGACGCTCGCCGCCGACCTAGAACCCGATGAGGCGTCAAACTTGGGAGCGGCGCCGCGAGCATCGACGTCGGCGATGAGCAACTCGACGCGACCGCCATCGCTCGACTTTAGGTGTTCGAGTGCTTCGATGGCGCGGTCGCGGCTCTCGGCAACGACGGCGTCGGCTAGCGGGCCGAGCGCGGCCGCAATGGCAGCCTCGTAGCCCTTCTGAATCTTGATGTGGCTAGCGACGAGGCCACGAATGCCGCGCAGGCCGGCCGCGGTGAGCGAGCTCGAACCATCCTTTTGGTCAAGGGTCAGGCTCAGTGCCGACCGCTTGGCCGCCAGTGCGTCACGCTCGCGTTCGGCCTGGTGCAACTGTTCGCGCAGATCCTCGAT
>JBEGJS010000115.1:0-3827 GCA_041184485.1 Actinomycetota bacterium
GAGCGAAACCGGGCCGACCACGAAGATGAAGGCAAGCACAAACCACGCCGTGAGCGTGCCCCGCTTGGTTCGCACGGAGTCCGCGTCACGCTCCCAGTTAGCAAGCCATCCGAGCATCAGCGTGTTTGCCAGCACGGCCAGAATCAACCAACCGGTCTGCAGGTTGCCAGGCGAAACAAAGTAGGCGGCGAACATCGGCAGCAGGGCCGGAAACGGATAGACCCATTCGCTACTGATGCCTAGCCAACCGCCGCCGTTGAGAATCGACTCAACCCAGGGCTGATATGCGAATGGCAGGTCTCCCATCGGAAACCCTCCGCCCCAGACTCCCTCGGCAATCAGGCCGAGTTGCAGCGCGAGGGCTGCGATTAGCAAAACCTCGATCCGCGAATACCAAGCCGCCCTAGGCAAGGTCTCCCCCTTGCAGATCGCGAACGACCAGCCGAACGGCTTCGGCCACATCCAGGGCGGCCACCGGGCCATCCTTGGCAGCCAACTCAGCCGCCGCCGAGTGCAGCAAAACAGCCAACTCAATGGCAGTCAAAAACAGGTTCTCGTCGGCCAAGATTTGGTCGTGATTGTGTGCCAACACCGCGCCAAGGATGCCCGCTAGCACGTCGCCCGTGCCTGCGGTGGCCAAGGCCGGCGGGTTTGGCCCAATGGTGACGACCTCTCCCCACGGAGCTGCCACAAAGGTGCTGTTGCCCTTCAGAAGCACAAACTGATTCAAAGCTGCAGCCACGCGCTGCGCCGCCTCGTAGTCGAACTCGATCGTGATGCCGAGGCGCTCAAGCAGGCGCGCCATTTCGCCGGCGTGCGGAGTCAGCACGGCCGTTGCCGGTTTGAGTGCCGCGAAATCGATCAAAGAGAGTGCGCCGGCGTCGAGCACCAAAAGTTCATCGGCCTGCACAAATGCGCCAATCGCCTCGGCCTGCGCACCAACCAGCGGCACGCCAGAACCCAACACCCGAGACTGCGCCCGGCCCGGTGCGCAGACCACCTCTGGGCGCACCTCGAGCACCAGCCTCGAAACCTCTGCCGGCCCCTCATAGCGAACCATTCCAACGCCGGTTCGAATCGCCGCCGTCACACCCAGGATCGCCGCTCCTGGGTATTCGGCAGAACCCGTCAAGAAACTTACGACACCCCTCGAGTACTTGTCATCCGCTGCCGTTGGCGCGGCCAAAAGCGCGAGCATCTCAGAGGTGAACATTGCTTAAGGCTACCCATCCAAGTTAGAAATCGGCTGCGAACCACACTTAGGCTTGGCAGCATGAACTCGGTCAAACTCTTTGAACCAATCACCATTCGAGGCATGAAGTCGCGCAACCGCATCTTCATCTCGCCAATGTGCCAGTATGCCTGCGAGGATCGCGACGGAGTGCCAACCGACTGGCACATCGCACACCTGGGCAGCATGGCAATCGGCGGCGCCGGGGTGATCATCACCGAGGCAACCGGCATTCGCCCAGACGGACGCATCTCATCTTGGGACACCGGCATCTGGAACGACGAGCAGGTCGCCGCTTGGAAGCGCGTCAACGACTTCATCCACTCGCAGGGTGCAATGAGTGCGATTCAGCTCGCGCACGCTGGTCGCAAGGCATCGACATACCGGTCTTGGTCTGGCCACGGCAGCGAACCGATCGAAGAGGGCGGCTGGCAGAGCGTTTCGAGCACAAACGAGGCATTCGAGGGCTATGCGGCACCGCGAGCGCTCGAGACCGACGAGATGCGAACCATGGTGAGCGACTGGGTCGAAGCCGCCAAGCGCTCGGTCGACGCGGGTTTCGATGCAATCGAGATTCACGCCGCACACGGATACCTTCTGCACCAGTTTTTATCGCCGCTCACCAACGACCGAACCGACGACTACGGCGGCAGCCTCGAGAATCGAGCCCGCCTGCTGCTCGAAATCGTCATCGGCATTCGAGCCGCCATTGGCGAATCGATTCCACTGTTTGTTCGCTTCTCGGCCACCGACTACAAAGAGGGCGGCTGGGATGAACAGCAGACCGCCACGGTGGCTCGCTGGTGCGCCGACCAGGGCGCCGACCTGTTCGACATCTCAACCGGCGGCCTAATCACCGGCGTCACGATTCCGACCGGCCCCGGCTATCAGGTGAAGTTTGCCGAATACGTTGCCCAACACGTGGACGAGTCGGTCAGCGCCGTCGGTCAAATCACCACGGGCAAGCAGGCAGAAGAGATTCTGCAGGCTGGGCTCGTAGATGTGATCATGATCGGCCGTGCCGCACTTCGCGACCCGCAGTGGGCGCTGCACGCTTCGCAGGAGCTTGGCGTCGAGATCGACTACTGGCCTAAGCAGTACGCGCGAGCCAAGTAGCAGTTAGCGATCTCGCCTAGTGGCATCTTGAACTTCGCCAACGAGCTCTTCGAGGATGTCCTCGAGAAACAGCACGCCTCGCACGTTGCCGGCGCGATCGAAGACCCTAGCCAGGTGGGCGCCGACACGACGCATCGACGCCAGCGCATCCTCGAGTTCCATTCGCTCCGGTAGCGAAATCAGGGTGCGGATTCGCTTCGCCGGCACGGGCTGTTCGTATTCATCCGCGTCGAGGTCTAAAACGTCTTTGAGGTGCAAATAGCCGACGAGGTCGTCATCCTCGTTGCGAATCGGATAGCGCGAGAACCCGTGCTTGGCGACCGCCTGTTCGATGGCGGCCGGTGTGACCGTCTCTTCGAACGACACGAGCGACTCGAGGCCGACTGCGATATCGAGCACCTTCTTTTCGGTGAACTCAAAGGTGTTCGAAAGAGCGCCGGATGGGTCTTTCAGCACGCCCTCGCGGGTCGAGTGCTCGACGATATCTTCGACTTGGTCGAGGGTGAAAGCGGTTCGCGCCTCATCCTTAGGCGCGACCCTAAAGAGCCAAAGCACGCGGTTGGCCAGCCAGTTGATGGCGAAGACGATCGGCCGAAGAATCGTGGCCAGCACATAGAGCGGCGGCACAAGCAACAGGGCGGCACGCTCTGGCACAGAGAACGAAATGTTCTTGGGCACCATCTCACCTACAACCACGTGGATGAAGGTAACCAGAGTCAGGGTGAGTCCGAAAGCAACCGCACCAACAGAGGCCTCGCTCAGCCCAAGCGATTGAAGGCTGGGCTCTAGAAGGGCATGGACGCTCGGCTCAGCGATCGAAAGAATCAGCAGCGAACAAATCGTCACGCCGAGTTGGGTCGTCGCCACCATTAGGGTGACGCGCTCCATCGCGCGAATCACGATTCGAGCGGGACGAGAACCGGCATCGGCGCGAGGCTCGATCTGGGCTCGACGAGCCGAGATTACGGCGAACTCCGCCGCAACAAAATAGGCATTGATCAGCAGTAGAACGCCGAACCAGCCGATGCCCACCCATGGGTTAGTCATCGCTCACCTCGACCTTCGGCGTGAATCGAACACGGTCGACGCGACGGCCATCCATGCGTTCGACGCGCAGCGAACCGTCCTCGATTTCGACCTCGTCGCCAACTGCCGGGATGCGACCGAGCACCGCCATGAGGTAGCCGGCAACCGTCTCGTAGGCGCCGTCGCTGGGCACCTTGACCGCCATCTCGGCGAGTTCGTCGGGGCGAATCAGGCCAGGAAACAGGATCGAAGAGTTTGCCCCTCGGGTTACGCCGGCGCGGGTGCGGTCGTGCTCGTCGGCTAGCTCGCCGACCAGCTCTTCGACCAGGTCTTCTAGGGTCGCGAGGCCTGCGGTGCCGCCGTATTCGTCCACGACAATCGCCAGCTGCAGTCCCTTGGCTCGAAGCTCGACCATGAGCTTTTCGAGTCGCATGGTCTCGGGCACCCGAAGCGG
>JBEGJS010000116.1:0-2667 GCA_041184485.1 Actinomycetota bacterium
GTCGCGATCAGGATGGTCGAGCCGAGCAACGCGACCACGCTAAGAGTCAGGCCAGCAAACCATCGGCGCTGGCGCACCGTTGAAGTGAAGCGTCTTGCCTCACGGCGGCGCTGCCTGGCCGCTGCGCGGTCGGCCTTGCGCACGGCAACGGCGTCTGAGAGCACACTGGCCTTGCCCGGCTTGGCAGCCCTGACCGGCTTCGGCGCCTTTGCCGACTTTGGTGCCTTGGTGGCCTTCGCGGCCTTCACGGTTTTGAGCGCTCTGGCCGGCTCGGCAGGCTTGGCAGGTCTCGCCGTCTTTACCGGTTCGGCAGGCTTCACCTGGCGCTCGATCTTTGGCGCGGGGCGAGAGGTGTTCTTCGCCAACCGTCCGTCTGGCCTCTTCACTACTCGGCCTCCACCGGGCCAAGGGCCTCAAGCAGGGACGGCACCATGCGGTAAACGTCGCCGCAACCCATGGTGATGATGAAGTCGCCCTCGCGAGCAAGTTTGGCGGCCACGGCTGGGGCGTCATCCCAGTTCGGAACGTAGTGGACGCGGGCGGCATCTTCGAAGGAGTCGCTCACCAGCTGACCGGTGACGCCTGGCTCGGGGTCTTCGCGAGCCGCGTAGATGTCGAGAACCACGGTCTCGTCGCTTGCCTGCTCGAGTTCGCGAGCGAACCAGTCGTGCATCATGCGGGTGCGGCTATAAAGGTGCGGTTGAAACACGGTAATCAGGCGACCGCCGCCAACCACCGCCCGCGCGGCCTTAAGCGCCGCCGCCACTTCGGTCGGGTGGTGCGCAAAGTCATCGAACACGCTCACACCGCGGCGCTCTCCGTGCAATTCGAAGCGGCGCTCGGTGCCGCCGAAGGTGGCGATGGCGGCTAGTGACGCGGCCGGATCATGCCCGAGCCCAACCAGTACGCCCAGGGCGCCAGCCGCGTTGATCGCGTTGTGCTCCCCTGGAATCGACAGCTGCGCGCTGAGGGTCTGGCCGGCTACCTGAACCGAAAAGCTCACTCGCGGGCCGCTGGCATCGATGCTGACGAGGCGAACATCGGCCTCTGCCCCGCGGCCGAAGCGAATCACCTTTTTGCCGGCCAGGCGATCGGCCACGCGGGCCGCACCAGGGTCATCCGAGCTGATCACCACAAACTCTTTGGCGCCGCTTGCGAACTTGACGAACTCGCCCTCGAAGGCCTCGAGCGAGCCGTAGTGATCGAGGTGGTCTGGGTCGACGTTGGTAATCAGCGCAACGGCGGTGTCGTAGTGCAAGAACGAACCGTCAGACTCGTCGGCCTCAATCACGAAGAGGTCGTCGGTGCCGGCTGCAGAACTCGAGTTGAGCGCGGCGATGACGCCACCGTTGACGAAACTAGGGTTCACCCCCAGTTGCAGCAGTGCGGTAATCACCATGCCGGTGCTGGTGGTTTTGCCGTGCGCGCCGGCCACCGCGACCAGACGGTGTTTGGTGGTCAGATACGCGAGCGCCTGTGAGCGGTGAATCACCGGAATGCCCCGCTCCTTGGCCAGCAGGTATTCGGGGTTGGTCGGCCAGAGGGCGCTGGTCACGACGACGGTGTCTGGGTTTCCGAGGTGTTCTGCGGCGTGCCCGATGTGAATCTCGGCGCCAAGCTCGCGCAGCGCCGCAACATTTGAGGTGTCGCGCAGGTCGCTGCCGGTCACCTTGTGTCCCATGCCAATCAGAATGCGGGCGATGCCACTCATGCCAGAGCCGCCGATGCCAACGAAGTGCACGGTGCCGAGATCGGCAGGCACCGGTTGGCTGAAGTCGGGTTTGATCATTGTTGCCCTCTGATGTCGAGAATTGCGCTCTGAAGAAGGTTAAGCCGTGCGGCTACTGGCGCTCGGCTAACACGCCACGAACCAACCGATACAGTCGCTCGGAGGCATCGCCGATGCCGTTTGCCTTGGCCTTCTTTGCCATTTCGGCGAGGGCACGGTGGTTCGAAATCAGTGGCACGAGCGTCGATGCGACCCAATCTGCATTGAGGTCTTTGTCTTCAACCAGGATGCCTCCCCCGGCACCGACCAGCGACTCAACATTGAAACGCTGCTCGCCGTTGCCCACGGGATAGGGCACGTAGGCGGCAGGCAGGCCAACCGCGGCAAACTCGCTGACCGTGGAGGCGCCTGCGCGTGACAGCGCAAACGATGCGCAGGAGATCGCCAGATCCATTCGGTCACAGTAGGCGATTCGCTTGAAGGTCGGCTCGTCGAGCAGCGGCAGTTCAGACTTCTCGCCGACGATGTGCAATACCTGGATACCCGCCGCAGACAGAACGTTTCGCGAAGCATCCACGGCATTATTGATGCTTCTAGCCCCGAGCGAACCGCCTGTGACCAACAGGATGGGCTGCTCAGAACTCAGGCCGAAGTGTTTGGCCGCCGCAGGGTCTCGAGGTGCACCTAGCAGGGCCTCGATTTCTGGGCGAAGCGGCATGCCCGTGTGTTCTGGCTTGCCCCCGCGAGGCGCTGCCAGCTTGGTGTTCGAGAATGCCACGGCTACCGCACTCGCGCGCCGAGCGCCCAGACGGTTGGCAAACCCGGGTAGCGCATTGGCCTCATGAATCACGAGCGCAACCTTTGACCGACTCGCCGCAAGATATGCCGGGGCACTCGCGTAACCGCCGAAGCCAACGACTACGTCGATCTTGTGCTGC
>JBEGJS010000117.1:0-3760 GCA_041184485.1 Actinomycetota bacterium
AGTTACTCCTCGCGCTTTGCTCCGTGCTTGCGTCGTGCGTTGAGGTTGAAGGTGCTGGCGAGGCCAAGCAGCAAGAAGCCGGCGGCGGTCCAGGCGGTTGCCTTAGCGCCTTCGGTGAACGAGGTCTGAGCAGCCTCGGCAACCGCGGTTGCGGTCTCTGCCGAACTGCCCTTTGCCTCGAGCGTGGCCTTGAGGGTTGGAATCGCTCCACCAGCCGACTCGACGACCGCGCTGCTGACCCAGTTGTACGCGGCTGCGGGAGCCGCGTGCACCGCTGGAATATCTGCGAGCTTCGAGTCGATCGATGCCTGAGTTGCGGTGAAGAGCGCGGTGCCGAGCACTGCGATGCCGAGGGCCGAACCAACCTGGCGCACGGTGCTCTGCGAGCCCGAACCCTGGCCCGACTTTTCGAGCGGCACGTCGACCATGATCACGCCGGTGAGCTGTGCGGTGGCAAAACCGATGCCCACGCCGTAAACGAAGAGGAATGGGCAGATGGCTCCCCATCCGTAGCCAGACACAAACGCGATGCCGACCACGCCAACGAGCTCGAGGGCAACACCGATGCGCACGGCCATCGCCGGGGCGAGCTTGCCGCTGAGTGCGCCACCAACACCGGATGCGACGAACGCACCGCCGGCCAGCCAGAGAAGAACGGTTCCGCTCTGCAGTGGGGTGAGGCCCTCGACATTTTGCAGCCAAAGCGGAATAGCGAACAGCACGCCGAACTCGCCCATCGAGATAATCAGCGCGGCAATCGAACCGTTTCTGAACGAAGCAATCTTGAACAGGCCGAGGTCGAGCAGCACGTTCTTGTGTGCCTTCTCGCGGTGGTGTTCCCAAACGACAAACAGGATGATGAACACAACCGAAATCGCGAGCGAAACCGGAATCACCGAGAGTCCGGTGGTTGGCCAATCGATGCCGAACAAGTTGAACTGGTGTGCCGAGTTGACGTTCCACCAGCCATAGACGCGGCCCTCGATTAGGCCGAAGACCAGGGTCAAGAACATGACCACCGAGATGCCGGCGCCGACCACGTCGATGCCGCCAGCGCGCTGCTCCTGCTTAGACTCAGTGACCCACCAGAGCAGGCCGGCGATGACGATTAGGCCGAGAGGCAGGTTGATGTTGAACGCCCAGCGCCAACCATCGAAGCCCCAGATGGTCTCATAAGACGCAAGCCAGCCACCCAGAACCGGGCCAACGGCCACCATTCCACCGATGGTTGCACCCCAGACGGCAAAGGCCTGGCCGCGCTGCTTGCCCTGAAAGTTTGCGTTGACGAGCGAGAGGGTGGTTGGCAGAACCATCGAACCACCGATGCCCTGCACGATGCGGGCGATGATCATCTGGTCGACGCTCGTGGTGGTTCCGGCCCACCAGGATGCTGCGATAAAGATGGCGATACCCATCACCAAGACGAGGCGGCGACCGATGCGGTCGGCAAGCGAGCCCCAAACCAGCAGCAGGCTGGCAAAGACTAGAACGTAAGACTCCTGAACCCACTGAACCTGGTCAGACTGAATGTTGAGGGCCTTGATGACCGTGGGAAAAATGGTGTTGACGATGGTGCCGTCGATGATGACGAGCGAGATCGCCATCGAGATGAAAATCAGGCCAATCCACTTGCTGCGTTGCTTGGTCATGCGATTCCTTTGATTAGGTAGTTCGGTTCTTTACGATTCGGACGAAAACTATGGCAGGGCGAGCACTGCGCATGCCCCCAGCGCCAGCAAGATGCCGGCCACTTGCGTCTTTGCAATTCTCTCGCCCAAAAACAGGCGAGCCAGGATGATTGTTCCCAGCGGATACAACGCCGTGAGCACGCTCACCACCGTCAATGAGCCTAGTCGCGCGGCCGCGAGAAACAGCGCGTTAGCGCTCGAGTCGAAAAGCCCGGCGGCGATGGCCGCGAGCAAGAAGTTGCGGCTCGCCCGACCCGCCGTTTGGCCGCCGCTGCGCTGGCGAAGGGCTGTCCAGACCATGGCCAGCCCGAGCAGAGACGCGCTAACCGCCCTGAGCAGAATCACCGGTGCCAGCCCCGAGTCGCCGGGCGCTTGCTTGAGGCAAATCAGCACGACACCGATGGCGGCTCCGGCGGTTATCCCCAGCAGCAGGCCCTTGGTGCTGGGCAGTCGAACCTCGGCGCCTGGCACGAAACCGACCAAGAACACCGCCACCAGAATTACGCCCAGCGCGGCTAAACCGAGCGGCGAGAATCGGTCGCCATCGAGCACGAAGCCGACGATCATCGGCACGATGGCAGAAACCACCGCGCTGACCGGCGAAAGAATCCAGATCGGGCCGATCGCCAGGGATGCATAGAGCGTGCTCATGGCAACGGCCGAGGCGACTCCGGCGGCCACGCCCCATCCGATTGCCGACGCAGAAAAGTCGGCGCCGAACCAAAACGTGAGCGAGAGAAGCAGGGCCAGGCCCGAGACGCCCGAAATAAAAGTGACCTTGGTTGCTGGGATGCGCTTCGCGCCTACCGCTCCGAAGAAACCGGCAAACCCATAAACCAGCGAGGTGGCCAAGCCGAGCACGATTGCGATCACGGGTCAAGGCTACCCGAGGTGGCGATATCCCCCTTAAAACACAAAATCCCCGACCGAAGTCGGGGGTTTGTGTGGCTCCGCCCGGCATCGATCCGGGGACCTAACGATTTTCAGTCGTTCGCTCTACCAACTGAGCTACAGAGCCTAGGTCGACCAAAGTCGAACCAGCGATCCTGACGGGACTTGAACCCGCGACCTCCGCCGTGACAGGGCGGCGCGCTAACCAACTGCGCTACAGGACCATTTGTTGCTACGTTGCTCCACAATCTGTGACCCCAACGGGATTCGAACCCGTGCTACCGCCGTGAAAGGGCGGCGTCCTAGGCCACTAAACGATGGGGCCTACAAAGCAGATACTTCATAGCACCAGCACTCAAGATTAGTCGGGCACCACCCATATAGCAACTTCACAGGTTGCGCAGCCTCGGTTTGAGAAGGTCCTCGGTATCCTGAATAGGTGAGCAAAGTGTCCAAAATTCGCGCCGCCATGGGCGGCGTCGCTTTTTTGGCGACCCTTGGGCTTGCGCTCTCGGTCAGTTCGGCCACCGCAACCCCGAACCCGATTCCGAGTTATCCATCGCAGGCCGAAGTCGACCAGGCCCGCCACAACGTTTCTAAGAAAAAAGCTGTCATCGAGCAGTTGCAAACCGTGATCACCGCACAATCGGTGCAAGAAGAAAAACTTCAGCGCGCGGCAGCCATCAGGGCCGAGGCATACAACCAGGCGCGCGACAAGGTCGTAGCGCTCGCGGCAAAGGTGAAGCGTCTGCAGACCCAGGCCGATGCTGCTGCGGCCAAGGCCAAGGCCGCCAAGACAGAGATCGGGCAGATCGCGGCGCAGATGTATCGAAACGGCGGAACCGGCACGACGACATCCCTGCTATTAGACCCGCACAACGCCGATGGACTTCTTTATAAGCTCGGCACGCAGGAGCGATTGGCCTCGCAGAGTGGCGCCATGTATGACCGTGCCGTGCAGCAGCAGAATCTGGCTAACTCGATTACCAAGCAGCTGCAAACAGCCAAGGCCGAGCTGGCATCAGAGGCGCAAACCGCCAAGACGGCATATGCCAAGGCACAGGCCGCCGACAACGAACTCGCCGCCAAGGTCGATTACAACAATCGCCTGCGAAAGACTTTCTATTCGCAGCTGGCTTCGCTGCAGAGCATTTCTTCTGACCTCGCCAAGCAGCGAGCCG
>JBEGJS010000118.1:0-7403 GCA_041184485.1 Actinomycetota bacterium
ATATCGTGCGGAGCGGCAGCCCGTTCGCGAGAATCTGCGCGAGTCGGACCTATGTGGGCCACTGCGAGCCTAGGCTCTGCACTCATCTCGGCCTTCGAAACTCGGATGGCTACTTCAGCATCGAGGCGCTGCTCGGCGACCTCTCGCCTTCTCGGTTAGGGCCGAATGGCTAGGCCCTCGGATGTGCGTTCTGGTAGCCCTGTTTGAGCCGCTCAATCGACACATGGGTGTAGATCTGGGTAGTGCTCAGGCTCGAGTGGCCAAGCAGTTCCTGCACGGCGCGGAGGTCTGCTCCGCCGTCGAGCAGGTGGGTTGCCGCAGAGTGGCGCAGGGCGTGCGGGCCCCCCTTGCCCGATGGCGTTGCTGCGATAAGGCCGGCCACCAGCTCATAGATCTGTCGAACACCCAAGCGCCGGCCTTTTGCGCTCAGCAGCAACGCCTGCTCGCCAGCTGACGAGTTTGCGGCAAGCGCAGGCCGGCCGTGTTGCAGCCATCGTTCGAGTGCGTCGGCGGCCGGCTGCCCGTATGGCACGGCCCGCTGCTTTGCGCCCTTGCCGAGCACGGTCATCAGGTTTCTCGAGCGGTCTAGGTCACCGACGTTGAGCCCCGCCAGCTCTGAAACGCGGATGCCGCCGGCGTAGAGCAGCTCGACGGCAAGCAGGTCGCGCAGCCTTTCGGGCTCGTTCTCGGCCGCGACTTCGTTGAGTCGCGCAAAAATCTCGGCAAGGCTCTCGCGAGAAACGACCTTTGGCAACGCCCTAGTAGCCTTTGGAATGCGCAACCTGAGCCCCGGATCGGTCTCAATCAGACCCGACTTCAGCAGCCACGCAGTGAACGATCTAGCCGAAGCGCTTTTTCTGGCTAGCGATGACTTCTCGAGGCCACCCTCGCTCAACTGAAACAGCCACTGGCGAAGAGTGTCGAGGTTCAAATCTGAGGGCGAGCTGACGCCGATAGTCGCAGCGTATTCCAAGAGATCCGCGACGTCGGCCACGTAGGCCTTAACGGTGTTGCCAGAGAAACCGCGACCATCGGCCAAATGCTGACGCCACGCGAGCAGATGCTCGTTTGCGTGTTCAGCCTGGCCCAGAGTCATATCTAAAGGCTACTTTCTACCCTGCGCCATCGCCCATTTGATTCCACCGCGGCTCCAGCGAGTTGCAGGTTCGCGAGTGCGATGGATGCCTCGGCGGCGGTCAGCCCAGCACTCGAGGCAACCGTCGAAAGTTTCACCGCCCGAGTCGTTAGGGCGTCGAGTGCACGCGTCTCGAGCGGCCCACCACCCGACTCAAATAGAGGCTGCTGCCTGCCTGTCGTGGCCGCTGCGCTGCCCACGCGGATGCCCGCCAGCGACAGAACATCTGAAGCATCAGTCACCAGTTGGGCCTGACCCGAGGCAATCAGGCGATTACTGCCGGCCGAAGAGGCATCGAGAACCGAACCAGGAATCGATCCGATTGCCCTGCCTAGCTGCTCGGCGTGATTGGCGGTGTTAATCGACCCCGAGCGCCAGCCAGCCTCGACCACCACCGTGCAGGCAGAGAGCGCGGCGATGAGTCTGTTGCGTTGCAGAAACCGCCACTTGGTTGGGGCCGTACCAGGCGGCACTTCGCTGATAATCGCACCGAAAGTGGCGACCTTGTCTAGCAGGTCGCGATTGCCGAGCGGATACGGGCGGTCGATTCCTCCCGCCATTACAGCCGCGGTTGCCACACCAAACTCGAGAGCCACCGAGTGGGCGAGCGTGTCAATTCCATACGCACCTCCAGAAACGATGCCTATTCCGCTAGCATCGAGCCCGCGCACGAGCTCCCGAGTCACACTCGCCCCGTATGGCGTGGCGGCGCGGGTTCCGACTATGGCGATCCAGCTAGGCACGGCCTCGAAAGCACAGATGTCGCCACGCACCCAAAGTGCCGGTGGCGCCGCCCAACCGAGATCGTTCAGTTGAGTCGGCCAAACGTCATCCTCATTTGTAATGAGCGAGTACGAGTATCCGTTCGACGCTCGCAGACCGGCTAGCTGTTTGGCCAACGGCATCCGCGGTCTCCAGCGTTGGAGCGATTCGGTTAGCGCCGCCTCGAGGTTTCCGAATCTTGACGAACCCTCGTCAATCGCTCCAACCGACGCGAGCTCCCGCAATAAATCTCGCGGCGAGGCCCGATCGACCAAAGCCAGTGACTCAGGCGCTCCGAGCGAATCGATAAGGTAGCCGGCCGCTTCGTCGCCAGGCTCGATGAGTCTCGCCCAGACTTCGCGCTCAAAACTAGATGCCGGCATCGTTGCTCCTCAACATCGAGGCAAGTGCGATTTCATCGGCGCCTGGACTCTGTTTTTCGGCAAGATCTGCGATGGTCCAGGCCAGACGCAAACACCGGTCATAACCTCGCATGCTCAGACGTCCGGCTGCCAGCGCCGAGTCGAGGTGCCTAGTCGCATCCGTGTTGGGCTTTAGGTGTTTGCGCAGGTAAACGCCGGGCACCCGAGAGTTGAGCGACCAAGGCGTTTGCGCGAGACGCTGAGCCGCACGAGACCTTGCCTCGGCAACACGACCCCGCACTTCGGCAGAGGTCTGGGCACCAACGGCGTTGGCAGTGACCTTCACACGAGCAACCCTGAATCGAATGTCGATTCTGTCGAGCAGGGGCCCACTAAGTCGCCCCAAATATCGCTGCTTCTGAAGGTGGGTGCACTGGCAGTTTTTGCCCGAGGCCTCCGACTGACCGCACGCGCAAGGATTCGCCGCCAAAACGAGTTGAAAACGGGCCGGATAGGTCGCAGTGCCCAAAGACCTAGAAATCACGAGTTCACCAGACTCGAGTGGCTGCCTCAGTGAGTCGAGAACACTCGCCGAAAACTCAGGCGCCTCATCTAAGAACAGAACACCGTTGTGAGCAAGCGATGCCAAACCAGGTCGAGGGATGCCCGAGCCACCGCCGATAAGCGCTGATTGCGAAACACCATGATGCGGTGCCTCGAAAGGTGCAGTGAAGCTCAATCCGCCGCTATTGCCCTGTTCGCGAAGGGATCGAATAGCAAGCGTCTCGATGGCCTGCTCGGGCGTGAGCGTGGGCAGAATGCTTGGCAGCCTCTCTGCCAAAAGAGTCTTGCCCGCGCCGGGTGGACCAACGAGCAACATGTGATGCCCACCCGCAGCCGCCACCTCCAGAGCTTGAATCGCATCGGGTTGCCCCACCACGTCGGCGAGATCTGGCTCCTGCGGCAATTTTGCGCCGGTGGCCGCAGAGGTTTGCGAGAACTCGAAGTGCGGTTTCCCAGGTTGAGCCGACTCGAGTGCAGCTGCCGAGCCCTTCACCAACTGCGAAAGCTTGTTGATGCTGACCGCACGTATGCCGCTTACGAGCGCAGCCTCGGCGGCATTCTCCGACGCAACCACGATGCACTCAAAGCCAAGCCGACTTGCAGCTAGTGCGGTGGCCAACGCTCCAGGAACCGGCCGAACGGTGCCATCGAGGGCGAGTTCACCGAGGAACACAACTCCGTCGAGAAACGGGCGGGCGATGAGGTCTTGAGCCGCAAGGATGGCCGCGGCTATCGCCAGATCGAAGCCACTGCCCTGCTTGGGCACAGAAGCCGGCGAGAGGTTCACCGTGATTCGCCTCGCTGGCAACCCCACCCCAGTGTTGGCGCACGCTGCCCGAATGCGCGAGACCGACTCGGCGAGCGAAGCGTCAGGCAATCCAACCAAGACAAAGTTGGGCAGGTTGCTAGAAATGTCCACCTCGACATCGATCAAAGTGCCCGCAAGCCCAAACAGGGCGACAGCGTGTGACCTCGCGACCGCCATCAGAAGATGTTCTCGAGAAACTCGATTAGCGGAGCATCGCCCAGTCTGCTGGGAATCGACACTGCAACAGCCGCAAAATTAACCGAAATGGCGTTCACTTGGCGCAGAGCCAACCACTCGACCGCCGTCGAGCGGATCGAGGCCATCTTGGTCTTGGTTATGGCCTCGAAGGGGTGTCCGGTCTTGCCGCCGCGCCTTGTTTTGACCTCGACGAACGAAATCGCTCGGTTCTTTGAGACTATGAGGTCGATTTCACCCCGTCGCGAGCGAAAGTTGCGTTCAACCAGGTCGAAGCCGAGGGTTTTTAGGTGCCTGAGTGCGAGGTCTTCGCCAAGAGCGCCGAGTTTTGCGAGTTCGTGCATCCACACAGGATGCCGTCAGCGGCGAGGGGTCATCCTAGGATGCCGAGAAATGTGGATAACTGGTGCTAGTCGCCGACGGCGAATTCGCGAGGCAGATCGAATGCCTTGCCGGTGAGTTCTTCGACGTTGACGTCTTTGAAGCTCAGCACCTTGACCGACTTTACGAAGCGATCAGTGCGATAGACGTCCCAAACCCAGACGTCCTGCATCTGAAGCTCGAAATAGAAGTCGGCTCCGGCATCGACGCGCTGCAGATTAACCTCGTTAGCCAGGTAGAGGCGTCGTTCGGTCTCGACAACATACTTGAAAGTCGCCACCACATCGCGATATTCGCGATAAAGCGCTAGTTCGGCCTCGCGGTCGAAGTCGTCGAATTCGTTCTCATCCATCGGGTTAATCCTATGTCAGCGGCAGTTGCTGTTCTTCGGCCAAAATCTTGGTCAACCAGGTGTGCCTGTGCAAATCGACAGGCCCGTGCTGCTTGAGCGCGGCAATGTGGCCCTCGGATGCGTAGCCCTTGTTGCCATCCCAGCCAAAATGCGGGTGCTGTTCGTGTGCATCGATCATGAAACGGTCGCGCTCAACCTTGGCGAGCACGGATGCCGCCGACACGACCACGCAGTCGCGGTCGGCCTTCACCCTGGTCACAACGGGCAGACCCTGGGCCCTGGCATCCAGCCAGTTGTGCGAGCCATCGAGCAGCACGATCGCGCCATCGCGCGCGATTTCGCCACGCAGGTCTTGGTCTTCTAGCAGGCTCGAAAGCGCGGATCCCGCAGCGCGCGCGAGTGCCTCAACTATGCCGATGCGGTCGATCTCGATGGCAGAAACCGTGCCGACGGCAGCACCCACCAGCCATTCTTGAACGGGCTGGTAGAGCTCTTCGCGCACGGGTTCTGCGAGCAGTTTTGAGTCCCGCAGTTTCGTTGGCCACGGCATGGCCCAGCGGGCATCCTTGCTATCGATGAGGGCTGCTCCAACGGCCACCGGCCCGGCAATCGCGCCGCGGCCGACCTCGTCGATGCCGATCACAAAGCGTGAACCGGCGGCGACTAGGTCAGTCTCAAGACTTAGGGTTGGGTACGTTTTTGAAGACATTCGGGTAATTGTCTAGCCAGCCAAACTGACTGAATGGCCAGCTGATTAGAAACGCGCGTCCGACGATGAACGACTTGTCGACCTGACCCTTTGACGGCAGGTCCATGTGAAAACGCGAGTCGGCGCTGTTGCCACGGTTGTCGCCCATCATCCAGTACTTGTTTGGCCCGAGGGTGATGGTGAACTTCTTCTCTGATGGCCTGTTGTTTTTGGCGACGTAAGGCTCGGTGATTGCAACGCCGTTGATGGTTAGTCGGCCCTTGGCATCGCAGCACTTGATGGTGTCGCCTGGCAGGCCGATGACGCGCTTAATCAGGTGCTGGTTGCTGTCTGGCGCGGCGAAGCCAAAGAGCGATAGCGCCCATTCGTACCAAGGGGTCTTGCCTTCTGGAACGCTTTCGACACCAAGCCACTGGCCAGGATCTCTGAAGACGATTACGTCGCCACGGTTCACAGGAACCACATTGGGCACGAGCTCGTTGACCACAATGCGGTCGTTGATCTGAAGGGTGTCTTCCATTGATCCCGATGGAATGAAGAACGACCGAAGCAAGAAAGTCTTGATTAACAGAGAAAGAACCAGCGCTACCGCGACAATCGAAAAGACATCTAGAACAAAGGCAATCAACGGATTGCGCTTTGCCTTTCGAAAACCTCTGCGAAGACGCACTAGTGCTGGTTCTTTAAAATCTGACGGCTCGTATTCCGGGCCGAACTCTGTCATGACTTATAGCTTTGACTCGGCAACGACTATGCGTTGTCGCGCTTTTCGCGAATCTTTGCCTTCTTGCCGCGAAGGTCGCGGAGGTAGTAAAGCTTGGCACGACGCACGTCACCGCGGGTGACGACCTCGATCTTGTCGATGACTGGGGAGTGCACTGGGAAGGTACGCTCGACGCCTACCTGAAACGAAACCTTGCGCACGGTGAAGGTCTCGCGAACGCTTTCGCCCGAACGACGAATGACGACGCCCTGGAAAACCTGAATACGGCTGCGGTTACCTTCGATGATGTTTACGTGAACCTTTACGTTGTCTCCAACGCGAAACTGCGGGATGTCGGCCTTGAGGCTCGCTGCATCAACTGAGTCGAGGATGTGCATTTTTGTATCACTCTCTGTTTCTGCGCGCAGGTCAAAAACGGGGTTCTGTTATTTCGGATGGTCTCGAAGGCTCCCCTGCGGCAGAGCACGATGAATCGAGCAACCTCTTTATTCTGCCAGACGGCTAGCCTTCGAGCAAGTCTGGCCGCACGTTTTTGGTGCGTTCGACCTGCTGCTCGAGGCGCCATTTGGCGATTGCCGCGTGGTTTCCACTGAGAAGCACCTCGGGCACGTCTAAACCGCGCCAGGATGCCGGCTTGGTGTAGCTCGGGTATTCGAGCAGGCCGTCGTTGTGCGACTCTTCGGCGAGGCTCTCGGCGTTGCCGATTACGCCAGGAATCAGACGCGCAATCGCCTCGATCATGGCGATAGCCGCGACCTCTCCCCCGTTGAGCACGTAGTCCCCGAGGCTGATTAGACGCACGTTCGCGACCGTCGATGCGTAATCGACAACGCGCTGATCGATGCCCTCGTAGCGCCCGCAGGCGAAGACCAGGTGGCTCGCCGAAGAGAGTTCTTGCGCGGTGGCCTGCTTGAATACCTCGCCCGCTGGCGAAGTGAAGATTACGGTAGCCGAGCCGTCCGTCGGCAGAATCGCGTCTAAGGCCTCGCCCCATGGTTCAGGCTTCATGAGCATGCCAGCGCCACCACCGTATGGCGAATCGTCGACTGTCTTGTGTTTGTCGTGGGTGAAGTCGCGCAGGTCGTGCACGTTGACCTCGAGCAACGACTTTTCGCGAGCCTTGCCGAGCAGCGAAAGCTCTAGGGCATCGAAATAACTCGGAAATATCGAGATCGCGTCGATGCGCATGGCTATTCGGCCGCCTCGGCGATTTCTTCGAAGAGCCCGTTTGGCGGAGTCACTTCGACGCGGCCTGCCGCAATATCGACTACGGGCACGATGGCCTTGACGAATGGCACGAGAACCTCGCCGTTTAGCGTGTTCACCGCGAGTAGGTCTTGAGCCGGCATGTGGTCGACGCGGGCAACCTTGCCAACGACCACGCCGTCGCGCACGACCTCGAGGCCCACGA
>JBEGJS010000119.1:0-5951 GCA_041184485.1 Actinomycetota bacterium
TGTCGGTTGCAGGACCATCGGCGAGAACGTCGCCGGCCTCAACGCGCTGACCCTCGTTGACGAGAGCGCGCTGGTTGATTGCGGTGCCCTGGTTCGAGCGGTCGAACTTGCGCAGAACGTAGGACTTGGTGCCGCCCTTGTCTTGCTGAACGACGATGACCTCGGCGCTAACCTCGGCGACGACACCTGCGGTCTCGTTGACCACAACTGCGCCCGAGTCGATAGCGGCGACGCGCTCGATACCGGTTCCGACGAATGGCGAGTCGCTGCGCAGCAGTGGAACTGCCTGACGCTGCATGTTCGCACCCATCAGTGCACGGCTCGAGTCGTCGTGCTCGAGGAACGGAATCAGCGAGGTGCTGACCGATGCGAGCTGACGTGGCGAGATGTCGAGGTACTCGACCTCGTCGGCAGGAACTTCGACCATTTCGCCGCGGAAACGAGCGAATGCCTTCTTGTTCTTGAGGGTCTTGTCAGCGTTCAGCGGAGTCTCGGCTGCTGCGATAACGCGGCCGTCTTCTGCTGCTGCGTCGAGGTACTCGATCTTGCCCGAAACCTTGCCGTTTACAACCTTGTTGTAAGGGGTCTCAATGAAGCCGAACGAGTTGATGCGAGCGTAGGCGGTCAACGAACCGATAAGACCGATGTTTGGACCTTCAGGGGTCTCAACCGGGCACATGCGGCCGTAGTGCGATGGGTGAACGTCACGAACCTCCATCTGGGCACGCTCACGAGCGATACCACCAGGGCCAAGGGCCGAGAGGCGACGCTTGTGGGCGAGGCCGGCCAGTGGGTTGTTCTGGTCCATGAACTGCGAGAGCTGGCTAGCGCCAAAGAACTCCTTGATCGCCGAAACGACCGGACGCAGGTTGATCAGGGTCTGCGGGGTGATTGCCTCGATGTCCTGAGTCGACATGCGCTCGCGAACAACGCGCTCCATGCGGCTAAGACCGATGCGAACCTGGTTCTGAATCAGCTCGCCAACCGAACGGATGCGGCGGTTAGCGAAGTCGTCGATGTCATCCGCGTTAACGCTGATCTTGGTCGACTTACCACCCATCTTGACTGGGAACTCGAGGCGAGCTCCGGTCGAAACGGCGGTGGCGTTCTTGATGCTCAGGTCGAACAGCAACAGGTACTTGATGGTTGCGACGACGTCTTCGACGGTCAGGGTGTTGGCGTTAGGGTCAACGTTCAGGCCGAGCTTGCGGTTGAGCTTGTGGCGACCAACGCGTGCGAGGTTGTAACGCTTCGACTCGAAGTAGGTCGAGCGCAGCCAAGCCTCGGCGGTCTCAACGCCGGCGGTCTCGCCGCGAACCTTGCGGTAGAGCTCGCGAACGGCGTCATCCTTGGTGAGGATTGGGTTCGCGAAGACCTTCGACTCGTCGTAGGCGAGGGTGTTCTTGATCAGGTCAACGTCGTACTCCCAGTTAGGAGCACCCGCCTTGACCGAAGCCTCGATGTCGCTGAAGAGGTCAATGATTTCGTCCTTCGAAAGGCCGAGGGCCTTCAAGAAGATGGTTGCCGAGACCTTGTTCTTGCGGTCGACCTGAACCTGAACGATTGGCTGGCCGAAGCGAGCGACAGGCTTGCGGTCATCACGAACCCACTCGGTGAGGAACTCGAGGTACGAACCGCGGCTAGGGATGATCTGAGCCTTGTTGTTGCGAACGTCGAGGTTACCGGTGGTGTTGGTCGACACCTGGAAGTAAACACCTGGCGAACGAACCAGCTGCGAAACTACGACACGCTCGGTGCCGTTGATGATGAAGGTGCCCTTCTCGGTCATCACAGGGAAGTCGCCCATGAAGACGGTCTGCGACTTGATTTCACCGGTCTGGTAGTTGGTGAACTCTGCCTTGATGTAGAGCGGCTGGGTGTAGCTCTTGCCCTTGGTCTTGCACTCGTCTGGAGTGTAGTTCGGGTCGTAGAGCTCAGGAGCGGCGAACGACAGACCCATCTTGGCGTCTGCCGATGAGTTTGCCGAGTCTTCGATTGGCGAGATCTCTTCGAAGATCTCTTCGAGGCCGGTCTTTGCGTCTGGGCCGGCTACCGCGCGCCAGGCAGGGTTTCCGACGAGCCAGTCAAAGCTCTCGGTCTGCAGGCTTAGTAGGTCGGGGATTGCAATCGGTTCGATGACCTTTGCAAAAGAAGGGCGCTGAGCCGTTCTGTCGTTTCTAGTGGTCTTTGATGCGTTCTTCGCAGCAGCCAAGAAAATCCCTCCAAGGGCGTTCTTCGTTCAATGAGCGGGTGAGAGATCGCGACCCTTAATCAGTGACGCCAAAATATGCGGTCACGCGCGCAGCCGAAATATGCTTGCGGGATGTTTGGGAGCAAACCTAAAGTCTATAACGCTTTGATTGCGATTGGCAACTAGTATTTTGTGCCGGAATTTCAGCAGCTGATAATCGCGTCGTTTATCTGGTCGGCGAGCGCTTTCGCGTCATCCACGCCCAAAATCACGCGGTCAAGACGCGCACCACGAAGGTTGATTGCCAGGGCCTGCTTGCCGCGGCGCCAAGAAACGAAGGCGCGGTCGCCCTTGCGCAGGTACGTGCCCGCAATGATCAAACCTGGGATGGCGGTGCCCGGCACCCGAAGCCCAAGCTGCCACCACCACTTGGCGTCGAGCACCTCTGCCCCGCGAATCTGCGTGCCGGCAAAGGTTAGGTCGCCGTGCAGGGCCGCGAGCTTCTCCCCCGCGGTCAGCGTGATGCGCAGTTCGGTATCGGTGAGTTCGATGTTCGGCATATTTCTAACCTAGTGAGGCAAGGCGCTAACCAGCCAGGTCAGCAGAGGCGCAAAGAGCAGGGCCGGCAGCAGGTCGGCAACGGCAATCTTCTTGAGGTTCAGCAGGCGAATGCCGATGGCGAGCATCAACACTCCCCCGGTGGCCGTGATGGCGGCGATCATCGCGCCGGGAATGAAGTCGCCGGCAAAGGTCGCGGCCAGCGTGATTAGCCCCTGCCACAGGCCGACGGTGATCGCGGATGCGGCCACGCCCCATCCGAGGCTGGCGGCGAAGGCGATGCTAGCGAACCCGTCGAGAATCGACTTGATGATGAGGGTGTTTGAACCCTGCCCGACGCCGTCAGAGATTGAGCCGAGAATCGCCATTGGGCCGATTGCGAAAATCAAGGATGCGTTCACGTAGCCGGTGATGAAGCGTTCGCGGCCCGCCGAGGTTGAGACCTTGCCGCGCGAGAGCTTAGCCTGCAGCCAACCGCCGAAGCCCTCGAGCCTGGTCTCGATGCCCGCGAGCGAGCCGGTGATAGCGCCAAGCAGCAAGGCGAAGATCACGATCATGAATGGGCCGGCAACTCCGGCGGCGGCAACAAACTTGGCATCGCCCAAGGATGCGAGGTTGAGCCCGCCTAGCACGAGCGTGACCAGGCCGAGCGCGTCTGTCACGGTGCGGTTGGTTTTGTCGGGCAGGCGGGCACCGAGGACAACGCCGATGGCGGAGCCCGCGAGAATCGTGAGGATGTTCACGATGGTGCCGATGCCGATCATGGAGTCGAGTCTAAAGAGTAACCCCGCCTGCATCCGCAAAACAAAAAACCTCCGGTTTATTCGGAGGTTTGTTTGTTTTTAGTGGCGGTGACGGTGGGATTTGAACCCACGGTGCGCTTTCACGCACACAACTTTTCGAGAGTTGCACCTTCGGCCGCTCGGACACGTCACCGCGTATTAGGTTACTACAAAGGAGTCATCTGTGAGTACTGAGGGTTCAAACAAGGCAATCGCCGCGGCTTTGGCGGCAAACACGGGCATCGCCATCACTAAGTTCATCGCCGCGAGCATTTCTGGCTCGGCTTCGATGTTCGCAGAGGCGATTCACTCGGTGGCCGACTCGGGCAACCAGCTGCTTCTGATTATCGGAGGTCGCCGAGCAAGACGCGCCGCAACCGAAAACCACCCCTTTGGCTACGGTCGTTCGCGCTACATCTATGCCTTTCTAGTTTCGATCGTCCTCTTCTCTATTGGCGGCCTTTTTTCGCTATTCGAAGGCATCAACAAGTTTCAGCATCCGCACGAAATCGAGCAGGCCTGGTTGCCGCTTACCGTTCTGGGCGTCTCGATTGGGCTCGAGACCTTCTCGCTACTCACCGCGCTCAAGGCATCTAAGGTCGAGCGCAAAGGCGTTTCGCTGGTTTCCTACATTCGCCACGCCAAGTCGCCCGAGCTGCCTGTGGTGCTGCTCGAAGACATTGCCGCCGAACTCGGTTTGATCTTTGCCTTCGCAGGTGTCGGCCTGACCGTTCTGACCGGTGACCCAATCTGGGATGCCGTTGGCACGCTCGCGATTGGCGCACTGCTCGTCGCTGTGGCCATCATCCTTGGTATCGAAACGTCGAGCCTGCTGGTCGGCGAGGGAGCAACCGCGAGCGACGTGAGCGCAATCAGGGCGGCCCTCGAGGGTTCGGCTCGGGTGCGCGGCGTGATTCACATGAAGACGCTTTATTTGGGCCCGGATGAATTGATGCTGGCCGCCAAGATTGCGGTCGAACCTCTTGCGACCGCTGCCGAGGTTGCCGTTGCGATCGATGAGGCCGAGGCCGCCGTGCGCGCTGCCGTGCCGGCGACCCGCGTTATTTACTTAGAGCCAGACGTCCTGCGCGACTCAAAGAACTGACGCAACTGGGCCGCACATTCGTCGGCCATGATTCCGGGGATGACCTCCACCGGGGTCCCGAGTCGCTGGTCTCGAAGAATGTCGTAGCGCGAGCCCGCTGCACCCACCGGCTCATCCCAAGCTCCAAAAACAACGCGCGGGATGCGTGCCGCAACTATGGCGCCGGCACACATCACGCAAGGCTCGAGAGTCACGATCAGGGTCAGGTCTTCTAGGCGCCAGTCTGCGACGGCGGCACCGGCCGCCCGAATCGCGACGATTTCGGCGTGGGCGCTGGCATCCTTGGTGGCTTCGCGCTCGTTGTGGCCGCGCGCAACGATCTCGCCCGAGGCGTTTACCAACAGCGCGCCAACCGGCACGTCGCTGCCCGAACGGGCGGCCTCGTTGAGCGCCTCAACCATGAGGGCGTCCCACTTGTTTGCCATGCCGAACCTTCGCTTTGCGGTGGGGCGAATTCGCCGCCCCTTAGATAGATTTAGCCTATGCGAGTTCATATTGCGAACCACCCCTTGATCAGCCACAAGCTCACCGTTCTGCGCGACAAGAACACGCCTTCGCCGGTGTTTCGCCAGCTGGTTGAAGAGCTCGTGACGCTGCTTGCCTATGAGGCCACTCGCGATGTGCGCGTGCAGGAGTTTGAGATCGAAACTCCCGTGGCCAAGACGGTTGGCGTCAAGCTGAGCCGCCCTCGCCCGCTCATCGTGCCGATTCTTCGTGCTGGGCTCGGCATGCTCGAGGGCATGACCAAGTTGCTGCCCACCAGTGAGGTCGGCTTCTTAGGCCTCAAGCGCGACGAAGAGACCTTGCAGCCCATCACCTATGCCGAGCGCTTGCCAGACGACCTCACCGGCCGCCAGGTCTACATCATCGACCCGATGCTGGCCACGGGCGGCACTCTCTGCGATTCGATCGACTATGTCTTTGAGCGCGGGGCCGTCGAGGTCACCGCGGTCTGCCTGATCGGTTCGCCCGAGGGGCTTGCTGCCGTCGAGAAGCACGTCGGAGACAAGACTGTGACCGTGGTGCTCGGCGCCCTCGACGAGAAACTCAACGAAAAGGGCTACATCGTGCCCGGGCTGGGCGACGCGGGCGACCGCCTCTACGGTTTGGCCGAATAACCCACCGCTCGAGCCCTCGCGAAACCTGCGCGCGGCAACCGCCATCCGCGTTTATTACGCAACATTACGAGGGCAAACTTGCCGCGTGCTTTGACTCGGTCTAGGCCGTTCCCCTAAGATTGAGCCCATGACTAACACTGCAGCACTGAACATCTTGTCGGAGGCGACCTTTGGACGCCCGGCAATGATGATGCGCA
>JBEGJS010000120.1:0-5478 GCA_041184485.1 Actinomycetota bacterium
CGGATTCCCCGAGCGCAATCTCGTCAAGCCCCATCCTGATTTCTCGCGCCAGCTCGCCGACGGCGCGAATCGAACACCACTCCAGAGCCTTGATTGAGGAAAGGCCTCCCCGAAGCAAAAGCGGCAACACCGCCAACAATCCCAGAAGTTCTTCGTCGAGAGCGTCGAGTCCTGTCTTGTTGCTGCGTAGCCGAGGTGATGGCTCGCGTAGGCCAGCTTGATTGGTTAAGCGAGATCGAAGCACGCGCCTACGTTGGACGGTCAAAGGCAGAGTGGAAGATAGCAGTGCTCCTGCACCTATCAGCCAGGGATTCGGAGTCACGCCAACTCCCAAAGAATTCGGCCTGATTTGCTCGATTTCTGTTGCCGTTTGATAAGCAAATAAGCGGCACCGCAAAGCAAAGCGCTGAGCCACAGCAGTGTCACGCCAGTGGAACCCTGATAGGCCTCTCTAGCCTCGGCTCGCTGCGCCAACACTGCAATCATGAACCACGGGGCAAGGGTTGCCATGCGAACCGTAGCCATCAACCAACCCAGTCTCGCCGACAACTCTGCCTCTAGACTTGCGCGGGCGCGACACCGCTCAGCTGCCGCGCGGAGGTCGGCCGCGAGGCCAGGCGCACCGCAATACTCGAAGGCTTGAAGCTGAACAGCGAGCTCGAGAAATGGCCCAAATGTGCGCCACTGTGACTCCATCTTGAGCGCCTCGGCTATCGAGTGGCCATTCAGGATCTTTGACCTAAGTGACGCCAAGAGGTCACGAACCGGGCCATCAAAATACTCGACTCCCTCGATGAGCGCATCGATGAGGGGCAAGCCACTCTCGAGGGCCGAAACGAGATATTCAAGAAAACCTGGCCAGGCCGCAACCTTGTCACTAAGAAGCTTGGCCTTGCGCTTGGCGCTTGCCTCCAGGGCAATCACTATGCTCGCCGCAAGTCCAACCACCGCAAGAATCTCGATGCCAGTGACTCTCCAGAGAATGAAACCTGTGGCAGCCGAAGCCAACGCAATGGCAACCTCTTTCACTTTCAGCACAGTTCAACCTCTACGGCGTCAAAGGCCTTCGTATCCGGATTCCAATCGAGCCTGAGAATTTGTGAGAGCCTGCGGTTGCCGTCCGCATCCATTTGACAGAAGAGCACGAAGTCGATGGTTCTGCCCACCGCCTGACGAATAAAGTCGGGCGAAATGTTTGGCCCTGCCAATAGCGGCAGCGAACACAATTTCTCGACTGCGTCTCTGGCGCTATTCGCATGAATTGTGCAAGCCCCAGGCACCCCTGAATTTAGGGCTATGAGCATGTCCAGGCACTCGGCCTCGCGGACCTCTCCAATAACAATGCGGTTCGGGCGCATTCTCAGGGATTCCTTGACCAACTTTCGCATCGAGATTTCGGCAAGGCCCTCGGCTGCGGCTGGCCGAGTCTGCATTGCCACCCAATCGGGATTTGCCAATTTGAGTTCAAAAGTCTCTTCGATGGTTATCACGCGCTCGTGTGCCTCGAGTTCGGCCAGGAGAGCTGCCAACATGGTGGTCTTGCCGGCTTGGGTGGCCCCGCAAACTACTAAGTTCTTGCCACCCCGAATCGCAGACGATAGAAAATCGGCAGCCTCCCCGCTTAAGACACCCAGCATTACGAGTTGTCCGAGAGTTCGGGATTGCTTCGAAAACTTGCGAATGTTCACGGCATAAGTGGACCTCGTGACATCTGGTATCGCGCAGTGGAACCTTGAGCCGTCGGGCAGTTCGGCATCGACGAACGGCTGGCTTCGATCGATTCGACGGCCACTGTTTCGAAGCATTCGATCGACAAGGCGAACTATCTCGCCATGAGGCAGGTCGACTGCCTCGCTATGACTGTGGCCACCGGCGGCAAAGCGAATCTCATCCGGACGGTTGATCCAGACTTCCTCCACATTTGGATCGTCGAGATACTTCTGAAGAATCCCGAAGCCCGAAAGCAGAGAGACGAGCTTGCCTTTGGCCGAGGTTTCTTCTGACGGGCCTATCAACTCGCCAGCCAGAGCCAAGTCATCGAGAACCTGTTCGACGACTTCGCCGATTCGCACCGGCTCGACGCTTGCGGCCGTTTCGATATAACGCCGTCTGGCAAGACTCTGCGCTTCGACGATCATGCGGCCTCCTGTTTGAGGCATTACTTTGACATCGTTTAGGCCAAAGCGCAGGAGTTGCTAACAGGCTAGAATGGAGAGGCTACGCGGGAGTGGCGAAATTGGCAGACGCACTAGATTTAGGTTCTAGCGCTTTACGGCGTGTGGGTTCAAGTCCCACCTTCCGCACTAAACCGAAGGGTTTCAGGCAGACTCAGAAGTAGTTTTCTTTGAAAACTACTTCTTTTTCTTTTCTCTGAAGAAGATCGTCAGGGCCAGGCCAACCACCGAAATTCCAAGCGTGGTCCAAGTGACCCAGTCATCCTTGTGAGCCAGGATGGTGCCCAAGGAAATACCAAGACCACCGGCAAACATCACGGTCAGAAATCGCTGCATGAGACCAAACTACTTGGTTGCGAGGGCGTATTGAACCGCACCCTCGGCGTTTACGATTCCCGCGCCACAACGCTGAAGCTGAGATCGGCTGTAAAGCGTTCGGTCGGTGTGTCCGGCGGTGAGTGCACAGAGAGATCCTGGCAAAAACGGGGATGCCGTGCTTCGAATGCCATCCCAAACTTGCGCAGGCGTAATTTTTGGGTTCACCGAATACATCAGCGCGACAACACCGGCAACGATCGGTGTCGCCATAGATGTTCCCTCTTCGTTTGCGTAGTCTGGAGCGCCTGGGGTTTTGGTTCCGGCGTTGATGGTCGAGAGTATGGCCCCGTTGCTAGCCGCTGGTGCATTGCCCGGATTCTCTGAGTCACCGCCGGGGGCAGAGATGTCGACGCCGAGCCCGAAGTCGCTATAGCTTGCCAAGTCGCCCGTGAAGCCTGTTGCACCGATGTTGATTGTTCCGTAGCAGTTGCCGGGGTACGAGCCGAAGGCATCCGTGGCGTAGTTGCCGGCCGCCGTAAGCATCGTCACGCCAACCTCAAGCAGGTCTTGCACTGCAAGTGCGGTGGCGGTGTCGCAGTTCTGATATGAGTCAGTACCCATCGACATATTGACCACCTTGGCAGGGGTCGGGTTGTCTGGCACGCCTCTCACGTGGATCCCAGCCGCCCAGTGCAGTGCGGCGATGATGTCGGAGGTCTGCCCTCCCTGGCTTCCAAGCACTCGAACGGCCTGAACCTTAACGAATGGGGCAACGCCGATAACACCGATCTTGTTGGCCGAAGCCGCGATGATGCCAGCGACATGGGTTCCATGCCACGAGGACGTCGGATATGCGACCGAGTAGTCGCCCGGATCGCTCGGGTCGGCATCCCAGCCATCGCCGTCATTCGAACTCGACGGATCGCTGACGAAGTCGTATCCCGCGACCACCTGTGAATCCAGATCCGGATGCTTCGTTATTCCGCTGTCGAGCACCGCAACGACGACGTTTGGCGAACCCATGGTCGTTTGCCACGCTTTGTCGGCCTTTATGCCGTATTGCGAGTTCAAATACCACTGCTGGTCGTAGTAGGCGTCTTGAGGTGTGAACTTATAACTGCTGGTTGCGCTGCCGAGAGAGTTTTTAGCCGTGACCGCAACTTGGTAGGTGTATCCGGCGGCGACTCCCCTAATCGCGCAATAGGTGCGAGTGGTCGTGCAGCTCAGTTGACTCTGACCCGACGACGAAGCAACCGCCGTGTAGGTAACCGTGAGCCCGCCCTTATCGGCCTTCGACTGCGTGTTCCATCGCACGATGGCGTCTTTGGTGATCGAGGTAGGTGAGGTCAAAATCGGGGCCAGAGGAGCAGTGGCAGGGGCCGCCGTCACGACTCGAGAGAATGCGCCAACGGCCGTGCTGGCACCAAACTTGGTGATCGCCCGCACCCTGAACTGATAGCTAGAGCCAGCAACTAGGCCCTTCGAGACCACAAGCGAAGTCGACGGATGGCTCTGAGCGATCGTGGCCCAGCTGGCCGCCGTCAAGCGCATGTCAACTTGGTATCCCGTGACCACGGCCCCGTATGTGCTGGCCGGCCTCGCCCAGGTAAGCGTCAAGAGAGCAGTGTTGGGCGTTGCGGGGTTGAAGGCGTTGGTGGCCCTGAGCGCCAAGACCGGGGTCGCGACTCGCAAGGCGGCGGCCGGCAAGACAATCGATCTGGCCGCACGCACTGCAGGCCTTGAGGCCAAAGCAGAGGCTCGGCCAGTCGAGGCCGGTCGCACCGGCAGGTCGAATCCCGCATATTTCACCAATGATGACCGCCGATAGGCCGCGAGCGCTGCCTCGATAGCGACCTGACTGACGTCGGAGTTAAATGTCAGCCCAAACCAGCCTGCGCCTAGGTCTCGAACACGAGCCTCCGTGCCAACGGAGCTAACGGACCTCGCGACTTGGGACCAGCTCTGCGCGGAAGTCTGCATCACGAGCGCGCGCGAATGCTCGGAATCAACAATTTGCGATTGTGCGCTTGCACCACCATCGACCGAGCCAGCCAGCAGGATGGCCAGGATCGCGAGAGCGGATGAAAAGCGCTTGATCATGGCGCGAGCGTACCTACAAAACCTGAGAGCGCGCTCAAAGTATCCACAGGTGCGCTAGAGGCTCTTCTGCATGAGCACGGTGCCAAGCCAGCGGCCAAACTTGAAGCCCACCTTGCCAAGGTGCCCCTGATTCTTGAAGCCAAACTGCGCGTGCAGTGCGATTGAGGCCTCTGCGCCTTTGTCTGAAATCACGGCGACAATCTCTTTAACCCCGGCGGCCTTCGACTTGGCGATCAGTTCTTCGAGAAGCTTTGTGCCGATGCGCTTGCCAATGGCGGCCGGGCGCAGATAAATGGAGTCTTCGACGGTTCTGCGGTATGCCGCCTTTTGGCGCCAAGGTGCAACGTATGCGAAGCCGAGCAACTGCCCACCGGGGCTAATCGCAACGATGAACGGCAACTCCAGGCCTTTGAGCCAAGCGAACTTTTCTTGCCAGTCGGCTAGCGCCAAGCGCTCGAGGTCAAAGGTGACGACCGAGTTCTGAATGTAATAGTTGTAGATCTCGGTGACCTGAACGAGGTCGGCCTCGGTGGCATCGCGAATAACGGTTTCGCCCTCTTGGCGAGCATCCTCGCCCTTCGCTCGCATCGCGCGAACAAGACGCCATCTTGATTCTGAATCCAGGGCCACCGCTACTCCTTAACAAGACCAATCTATATCAGCCAAACCGCCGTTTTTGAGCGCGTCGTTGGTTCGCGAGAATGGCTTCGAACCACAGAATCCGCGATGCGCAGAAAGCGGGCTCGGATGCGCGCTCTCGATGATCGTCGCACCGAGGAGCGCGGGCTTGAGTTCTTGGGCGTGGGCTCCCCAGAGGATGGCCACGAGTGGCGTGCCGCGATTAACCAGAGCCGCGATGGCCGCATCCGTGAATGCCGACCAGCCG
>JBEGJS010000121.1:0-7225 GCA_041184485.1 Actinomycetota bacterium
GTTCTTGAGGGTGCGCAGCAACGCCAAAATCAGGCCAAAGAAGAGGACGCCGATTACCGCAAACACGAGCACCCGAAGGTTTAGCCAGAGGCCATCGAGCACGAGCGGCCAGGCGGTGACCGCGGTGTTCCAATCGAAGAACGATGCCTGAACGCGACTCCAACCTGGAGTGGAGGTGAGGCCGAACCAAGCGACCACCGCAAAAAGAACCGTGCTGGCGAGCGAGATCAGAATCGACTTGCGGTTGGCCCTAGCGCGGATGCGACGACGCTCGAGTTCGGCCGCTGAGGGCTCGAAGGTCGCGTTATCGGTCATTTTGCTTCCAAAAGAAATGGGAGGGAGCCCGCAGGCGCCCTCCCAAATCTAACATTTGGCCTATTTAGTTCAGAACCGGAGCCTGAGCGTAGTCGGCGAGCCACTTCTCTTCGATTGCGGCCAGGGTGCCGTCGGCGCGAAGGGCATCCACGGCTTCGGTGACCTTGGCGGTCAGCTTGCTGCCCTTGTCGAGCACCAGGCCGAACTCGTCGCCGGCTGCGGTGTTTGGCAGCTGACCAACGATCTTGCCGCCGGTCAATTCGACAGCGGTCAGATACAGTGCGGTCGGCAGGTCAACGACGAGTGCGTCAATCTGACCAGACTGAAGTGCGGCCTTAGCGTCGTCGTTCGAGTTGAACGCCTGAGCCTGAGCGGTTGGCTTGATCACGTCGGTGATTGCCTTGTAGCTGGTGGTGGCGCTCGCAGCGCCGATGACCAAGCCCTTGAGGCCGGCAACGGTGGTGACGCCATCGGCCTTTGAACCCTTGACGGTGATTACGGTCTGGGTGGTCGAGTAGTAGGGGCTAGAGAAGTCGACGCTCTTCTTGCGGTCATCGGTGATCGAGTACTGCTGAAGGTTGAAGTCGAAGTTCTTGGCACCCGGCGCGATGGCCTCATCGAAGCTGGTGCGCACCCACACGACATCCTTGTCTGCGAATCCAAGCTTGGCTGCCACGGCGTAAGCAACCGCGGCCTCGAAGCCCTTGCCCGATTCTGGCTTGTTGCCGACTACCCATGGCTCATAGGCGGGGTTGCCGGTTCCGATGGTTAGCTTGCCGGCGGTGACGGTGTCGGTCGTCGCCGACTGGGTGAAGAGTCCGCTGAGTACTACTGCGGCAACAACTGCAACCGCAGCGACAACCGCGCCTACGATTACTTTTTTTGAAGTCTTGGTGGCCATGATTCCCTCTCAATGGAATGGTCAATGCTTTAACTCTGCCCGCCTGCAACGACCTGCGCAAATCTTTTACCTTTTATTGCACGGATGCGGTTTGCGCCTCGCCAAACCAGGGCGCTCGCAACGACTGCGGTGGCCACGAATAAGCCCCTGATCTCATGACCCAGGAATATCGGCCTGGAGGTGCGCTCGGCGACCTGGGAGGCTGTGAGGCGCAGCGCATATTCGGCTTGGCTGAGGTCGCTGGCTACGCAGAACGCGATTACTGCCATGACTAGACCAAAAAACAGCTCCCGTTCGCCAAACTCTCTTTTCTTTAATGAAAGCAACGCATAAGCAACCGCGAGCAATATCATCAAGGCCTGCATCGCAAAGAACGGAATCGAGGTTTGCGCGTACTGCCTTTCCATTGCTGGGCTATGCAGGTGGTAGAGAAAAGCGATCACGCGAAGATTCTGGATAAGTGTTGTGGCGCCAAAGCAGATTAGGTGCAAAGCGGCGGCAGCCACGATTCTTCGCGCCCACTTCTTTCGAAGGTCAAAGTAGTGCCAAAGCAAAACCAGCGCCAGCGCCGAAACCGAATCGGTAAGAAGCCAGCTAATCGTGGTTGTCAGCGAGCTGATTGCGAAGAAGGCAAACGCAACCGAACCCAAACGAAACGCTCGGGGTAAAACCATCCAGCGAAAGGCAATGCTCGTTCTGAAGAACTGAAAATAGGTGTTTGCCCTGCCGAGTTGGCTCGACGCCTCGGCTAAATCACCCTCGAGAATCTCGACAAGAATGGCGCGCTTATCTTTTGGGGCGAGCAAGGTGCTCGCCCTAACTAGCCAGGATGCCTCGCTAGATCGACTGGCCCATTGCGCCATCAGTTGCCCCTGCCTCGCGGGCGGCCGCCGTCTTCTCGCCATATTTGGCAATGACTTCTAGCGCGCCTTCGCGGCCTTCCGGCGTCAGTTCAAAGTATCGACGGCGAGGGCCGTTCCGCTCATTGTCGACCTCCCACTGTGAGGTGAGCCAGCCGGCTTGCTGCAGTCGTTCCAAGATCGGATAGACGGTTCCTGACTGCATGCCTGTTTGGCGAACGGCTTCTAGGCCCCAGACAGGCACTTCTGTTGCCGTTAGAACTTTCAAAACAGCCACGGTGGTCTTTGTGACACGCTCAACCGGGTTCATATTTGCCTTTTATTCTAAATAGTGGTGATAATGAGTGGCCGCACTAATCTAGTTATGTGCGACAACACGAGAATACATCGAAAAGGAGAAATGATGAAGCAAAAAGCTAAAACCATCGCGGTAGCTTCGACCATTCTGCTGGCGGGGTCCTTGCTCTCGGCCGCGCCTGCTATGGCAGAAGGAATGTGGACGTCGTACATTTCTGGCGCGGGAATCGGATTCAACTCTCGAACCTGGACTGATCAAGGCGTCGATCAGATTGCGACCACGGTCAAGTTGAGCGGATGCTCGCTAAATAACGGATACGCCTTTGGCTCGACTCACTTGAAGCTTTGGAGGACTCACCTCTTGTGGTTCCCTGACGACTTAGGAGCAATCCAGAACTTCTGCACGACGGTTAGCTGGGGGCAAGCTCTGGGCGCCGGTGACTATCATTTCGAGGTCATCAAGATCAATTCAAATCCGAGCACGACGGCTACTTTCAACGCCAACGTCGTAGTCACCAACTACTAGGAGCCACAATGTTGACTTTCCAGAACGTTTCATTCGGATATAAGCGTGGTCGTGGAGTCATAAGGGGACTCGACCTCGAGGTGTCTAGGGGCAAGACCCTCCTGCTGGGGCCGAATGGCTCTGGAAAGTCGACATTGTTCAAACTTGCGGCAGGCACGATTAGACCAAAGTCGGGCACGGTAGTGCGAGAGGGATCGGTGGCGATTTTGCCACAAGATGTACCCGTTTTTCCGGGTCTTAACGTGACCGAGCAGGTTGCCTACAACGCTTGGCTGGCCGGAGTCTCTAAGGCCGAGTCCAAAACTAATGCCATAAAAAGCCTGAAGCGAGTCAATCTCGGGGAGAAACTGGCCGACAAGGCCACCCAACTTTCAGGCGGGCAGCTTCGCCGAATGGGCGTAGCTTCGGCTTTGGCTACGGGCGCCTCAACGCTCTTGTTAGACGAGCCAACTGCTGGCCTTGACCTGGCGCAGTATGCGAATTTCTATAAAACACTCGATGAGGCATCCGAGGGTAAGTCAGTTGTTGTGGCTACGCATCAGATCGACGGCATAGGCGACTTCTTCGACAACGTCATCGTGTTGATTTATGGCGACCTCAGATTCAAGGGTTCGTTTGAAGAATTTCTCGCCACGGCCGGCGACGCAGCCGGTCGAGAGAAGTCGCAGCTCATCGTCGCCGCATACACCCAGTTGATGGAGCAAGCAGCATGAGGCTCGGACACAAGCGCAGTTGGATTTACGCAGCCCTGGTAGCTGCGCTCGGCACCCCACTTAGCATCTGGTACTCGGGACAAATCTTCGAACCATCAGTCACCGAATACAACCTCACCTCGATAGTTTTGGTCAGCACAAATGCACTAGTCTTTGGCACCGTATTCGCGGCTCTCGGTGGCGCAATTGAAGGCTCGAGACTTCGAGGCGGTAAATACGCGTCGAACCTGAGCTCTAGGCGTCACTATCACGTGCTCATCGATTCACTAGCGCCAAGTTTTTTAGCCTGCCTCTTGATCCTCATAGCCACTTTCATCTACTGGCTACCTAAGGCCCACGGTTTTTTCTCCCCAGCCCCGTGGACGGCCTTTATTACTCCAATACTTGTGTTGCTAGCAGAGTTGCTGTTTGGCTTCAATCTGGGGCTTAGGTTGCCCTCCATGGTCGCTCTGCCTCTGGCTATGGTTTTGCCGTTTCTATGGTTGAGCCTGTCAATGTCCAGCGGCATCTACGCTCTAAAGTTCATGACCGGCGAGTACCTAGGTGGAAGTTGTTGTCGCATATATCAACAACCAATGCAGTCGGCGCTGGTGCTCGGTTTTGGTTTCAACTTGATCGCCACCTTGCTCCTCTATTTCGTGGCCGACGTGCGCAAGGTGAGGCGGAGTGCCATGAAATCAGGCTTCAAGGTAGCACTTGGTGGTGTAGCTGTCTTTTCCTTCCTGGGGCTTTTCTCAATGAGCGCTTCCGCAACGGGCATCGAGAACAGGTCATTCAAAGAGACCACTTGCTCCACCATCGCTCCAGTAATTTGCCTCTTTCCCATGCAAGACCCACAGGGTCAGTCTGCGGTTACATTGGCAAAGACCTGGGCTGCGATACGTGAAACAAGTCCCGATCTGCCTGCTCGCGTGATAGGCGCCAACCTCGGCCAGAGCACTAAATTCGGGGTTGGTGCGGTGGTGACACCAACTTCGCGACAGATTGATGTCGCCTTCTCGTTGGTTTCCGACTACGTAGGTTCGCCTGCGATTTGCCAAGAGTCGGATGCTGTGTACGTTGCGCGTGACCGTGCCTATGGTCAGACCTTGAACTTTCTGCTCATGAAGGCTAGCAAGGCAACCAGCTTGAACCTGTCTGGGTACTTATGGCCAATCGCCCCCAAATACCAGGCCCAAGTTCAGGCCGTGTTGGCGGCTCCGGTTTCGAGCCAGAAGCGCTGGCAGGCAATTCAGCGCAAGACCTATCTAAACTGCCTGCCCAGCGTAAGCACCAACGGATAGAGCAGGCTCGTGTATTACTGGTTAAAGGCATCGGGGCTGATTTACTTGGCTCCGCTGGCATTCTTAGTTGGGCTAGTCGCTCGCGAAGTAGGCGAGAACACGCTCCTCATGCCTACGCTCTCGGTGCCTGAAATCCTGATTCCTTCGCCGCCCGCGATGTTGGTTGCGCTAGCTGTGCCAGTGCTCACCGCCAACGCTCTTAAGTTGAACGAGAAGCTGCCTCTGTGGCGAAGTCGTCGACTCGGCGTATTGTTCGCTCGAGCTGCGATGCCATGGCTCCTCGTAGCGTTGATCTTCGCGGGATGCGCAACGCGTGGATATTTCGATGTGCACTCGATGACGCTCGTCGTGAACAGCATCGAGTACTTTGCCCTGCTTGAGGCAGTTGCCCTTTTCAGGCCGCAGTGGGCGTGGAGCATTGGCCCGGTCGTGGTTATGTTTGCCGAACAACTCTTTGGGCGCTTTCGTCAGGTCTATGACTGGATGTCATTGATTCACCAGCAGGCCACGGACCTGGATTGGCAAATCGCCGGCTGGGCGGCTGGGTGTTCTCTGGCCTTGCATTTGGGTGCTGCAGTAGCTCGGCGTTTCCACTACAAAGCGTCTATAACAGATAAATCGAGCCTAAATCTACATATTTGACAAAGTGCCACTAGCTCGTTTGAATTCTGCAGGAGAGGAGGTATTTCAGAATGATGAAGAGAATCGCTCTAGGTGTTGCACTCGCGACGCTGGCGCTTGCAACGAGCGGGTACATGACCTTTAGTAGTCACCGGCTTACCGGCGGGCCATACGGTCGTTATTACTGGCTCGATGGATCGGTCGACTCGACGTTGGCGACCGAAGTCTACGATGCAAAACGTTCGTGGGGCCTTGCGACTTCAAAGATCGCCCTCGCAGAAACCAGTTCCGAAGGGGCTTCAACTTTTCAGGTCTTCCAGAGTAACACCATCTACAACGCATATGGAGTTTGTGCGTTGACCAAGTGGGTGGATGCTTCGGGAAATGTAAATTCAGACCCTAGACAAGGGGACTGGTCGGAGGTTCGAATCCTGGTTTCGCCTGAGGCCAAAAACGGCATTTCTCAGTGCCCCAACTCGCAAGGGATTGTGGCTCATGAATTCGGTCATGCATTTGGCCTTGCCCATGTAGATTGGCCCACGGGTGCTCTGATGAGAACTGACATCCACAACCTCCCATTTACGGTGCCAAAGTCGGATGACATTAACGGCATCGACCACCTCTACTAGTTCACGAAATTCATCAAGGAGAGAAAAGTGATTAAGAGATCTATGGTCATCTCAGCGGCTTTGGCAATGGTTATAGTCGGTGTCGGAGTAGGGGTCAACCTAAATCAAACGGGAACGACTGCAGCGGCGATCAAAATCAAATCCAGTGTGCCTGCGGCGGAGGGCGTTGTGGCTTGGGCAAGTTCCGATCCGTTGTATCCGCTACGTAAAGAATATGCGAGCGACTTGACCGCGGTGGTGCAGGGCAAGGTCATCGACGCCGAGTACGGCATTCAGAAAACCGCCGAAGGCAAGACGAAGCATTTCACACTGGAGTTTCCGTACTCGGTGCTCACTATCGCGATCGATAAGTCGACGACAGGCCTTTCGGGCGACATAAAGGTGTGGGCAACCGGTGCCCTAATCCCAAGCGCCGACGGCGCTCCAAATTCGTTCGACGAGTATCTAAGCACCGGCCAGGGGCACGCATTGCAAACCGGCGAAAATGTCATTCTGTTTCTACAGAAAGCGTTGGGTCAGGTAAAGAAGCGCGCCGATTACACAATCCTGGGGGCGGCCTATGGAACCTTTATTCAGGATGCATCCACTGGCGAGTTTGTCAGGACCATCGAGCTTGAAGGCAATCAAGCGCTTAGTGCAACTGATCTGTCAACTATCTTCGGCTCTTAGCTAAGCGCGCGCTAGCTCTTCGACCGACCCGAAGGTGCGGGTGCCGGAGGCATCCGTGGCAGTGATTACGAACGATGGCGCATCGACGGTGGTCTTGAAGTCGAGGGTCAGCGAGTCTGAGCCGTTGACCCAGCCCATGCGCAGCGAGTCTGAGCCGGTGACCTGCCACGAGAACTCGCCGTCGAAGACGGGCAGTTTGCGCAGGCGGGCCAGGGCGATGATGGCCTGGGTGACCGGCTGCTGCAGGGCAACCTCGATTTCGCCTGGCGTGTAGTTGTGGCGGTTTACGTCGCGGCCCTGGCCGGTGCGGGAAAACAGTTGTCGGTCATCCATGCCGTTAAAGAGGCCAACGTAGTAAACCTGAGGTTCACCCGGCAAGAAGAACTGAACGGCACGACTCGCAACATAAGC
>JBEGJS010000122.1:0-7707 GCA_041184485.1 Actinomycetota bacterium
GCAGTAAACCTGGCCGCCGCCCTCGCCTCGAAGGGCCTCGAGGTTCTGGTCATCGACCTCGACCCTCAGGGAAACGCCTCGACGGCACTTGGCGTCGAGCACTCCTCAGGAACCCCAAGCATGTACGACGTGTTGACTGGCGGCGCCTCACTCATCGACGTGATTCGCCCAAGCAACGAGTACAAAAACCTTAAGTGCGCCCCCGCGACCATCGATCTGGCTGGTTCCGAGATCGAAATTGTGGTCAACCGGCCATCCGAGGAGTGGAATTTCGTTCTTAGGACTGCTTTTCAGAAGTTTTTCGCTGAATCAGAGCGCCGTCCCGACTACATCTTCATCGACTGCCCTCCGAGCCTAGGCATTCTGACCATCAACGCCTTCGTGGCCGCCACCGAGGTGCTGATCCCGATTCAGTGCGAGTACTACGCGCTCGAGGGCCTATCCCAGCTGCTCAAGAACATCAATCTGATTCAAGAGCGCCTAAACCCGGGTCTGAGCCTCTCGAGCATCCTGCTCACGATGTATGACGGGCGCACCCGCCTCTCGCAGCAGGTAGTCGAAGACGTTCGCAAGCACTTTCCTGACCAGGCTATGAAGACGCTGATTCCTCGCTCCGTGCGAGTTTCAGAGGCTCCGAGCCACCAGCAGACCGTAATCAGTTATGACCGCAGCTCGCAGGGTGCAATTTCGTACCTCGAGGCAGCGATCGAGTTAGCAAACCGAGGGGCACAACTTGGCAGATAAGAAATTCGGCCTAGGTCGGGGCATTGGAGCCCTGATTCCAGAGAGCCAGCAGCCAAAAATCGACCTGTACTACGGCGATTCGAACCCAAATTACGAAGAACCGGCTAACGCCGGTAACGAAGGCGCCTCCGGCGCCAATGGCGAATCGGCTGACGCCGATCGCAACGCAACGGGCGAGCAGTCGCCCGACTTTGGCACCGAAACTCGCCCGATCGACGTATTCTTCGGCTTCAGCTCCTCGGGCAACGCTGCCGCGGGCCAATCAGACAATGGTGGCCTGCTGCCCGTTCCTGGCGCCAGATTCGCCCACCTGCTGCTCGATTCGATCGTGCCAAACCCCAAGCAGCCGCGCAGCGTGTTCGAACCAGAGGCATTCGCCGAGCTCGTTCACTCGATTCGCGAGATCGGCGTCCTGCAGCCGATCGTGGTGCGCCAGATCGAGCCACGCAACGGTGAGGCTACCTATGAGCTGATCATGGGCGAGCGCCGCCTGCGTGCCTCCAAGGAGGCGGGACTCGACAAGATTCCAGCCGTCGTGCGCGACACCCAAGACGAGCACATGCTGCGCGACGCGCTGCTCGAAAACCTGCACCGAAGCAACCTCAACCCGCTCGAAGAGGCCAGCGCCTACCAGCAGATGATCGACGACTTCGGCATCACCCAGGATGAACTTGCCGAGCGAATCGGCCGGTCGCGCCCGCAGATCACCAACACCATTCGCCTGCTCAAGCTGCCGGTATCGGTTCAGCGCAAGGTTGCCGCCGGCGTGCTGAGTGCCGGGCACGCCCGTGCCATCCTTGGTGCCCCGGATGAGTCGCGCATGGAGTATTTTGCCAACAAGGTAATCAACGAGGGCCTTTCGGTGCGCTCGCTTGAGGAGCTGATTGGCATCGACAAGCCCAAGAAGTCGAAGGCCACCATCACCCAGGGCGGAATCGTCAACGGATTGGGCGAAATCGCGGACTCGCTTGGCGACCACCTGAACACCAAGGTCAAGGTCACCCTGGGCAAGGGCAAGGGTCAGATTGTGATTGACTTCGGCTCGATCGCCGACCTAAACAGGATTCTCGGCGAAATGGGCCTAAAGCGCGACTAACTTAGCCGCGACCGCGAAGCGCGGCCTCAGCCAACGAGTAATAGACCTGTCCGAGCGTGTATCCGCTTGCGTGCACAGCCTGTGGCAGCAGCGAAGTCTCGGTGAGTCCGGGCAAAACGTTGGCCTCCAAGAACCAAGGGGTTCCCTTTTTGTCGACAATCATGTCGATGCGCGATAGGTGGCGCAGGCCTAGGGCCTCGTGGGCCGCGATCGCCATCTTGAGCGCCTTCTCGGTGGCCGACTTGCTTAGGCGGGCGGGCACGTAATAGTTGGTTTCACCAGCGGTGTAGCGCTCTTGGTAGCCATACTGGCCAGCAATTGGCTCAATCTCGACCGCCGGCAGGGCAATCGGGCCGGCTCCGAGGTCAATCACGCTGACCGCCAGCTCGGTTCCCTCGACGAGTTTCTCGATGATGGCGACGTCACAGTAGACATAGGCGTCGATCATCGCGCGCGAGAGCTGCTCTTGCTTGCGCACCAGGGTGACACCGTGGGCCGAGCCCGAGCGAGCGGGCTTCACGACCACCGGCAGAGCCAGGGACTGGGTGACGGCCTTGAGCACGCCGGTGGCGTCTAGCTCGCGAAAAGTCTCTTTGGGTAGGGTCACAGAGGGAGGAGTCTGAATACCGGCGCGCTGAATCAGGACCTTCGCGACCGACTTGTCCCAGGCCAGGCGGGCCGAATCAGCAGTTGCACCAACAAATGGCACACCAACCGTGGCCAGGATGTCGCGCAGGGCACCATCCTCGCCGCTTGCGCCGTGCAGGGTAGGCCAAATGACGTCTGGCTTGTCTTTCTTGATGTTCTTCAGCAGGTTTGCATCTGGTTCACGGATGATCACCGTTGCGCCAGCCTCGGCGAGTGCGTCGGCAACTCGGCGACCCGACTTGAGCGAGATCTCACGCTCGTGCGAGATGCCTCCCGCCAGCACCTGGATTTTTAGCTTTGCGGCGACTTTAGCCTTTGGAATCATTTGGAACCACCCTTCGAGAAGGTCTGGAGCAGCTCGGTCTGCAAATTAATTACGCTGGCCAACCGCTTAATACCTAGTTTGATGTTGTCTGGCGTCGGATACGAGTAGCAGATGCGCAGGTGTCGCTGGCCGGTGCCGTCGCCAAAGAACGCGGTGCCGGGCGTGTATGCCACTAGTTCCTTGACCGCGAGCGGCAGCATGGCCTTTGAATCCACACCATCGGGCAAAGTTATCCACAGGTAGAAGCCACCATCGGGCCGGGTTGTGGATAACTCTGGCAAATAGTCGGCCATCGCCTCTAGGGCGGCATCCTTGCGCTCGCGGTAGATGCCCCTGAACGTGTCGATCTGGCTCTGCCAGTCGGCGTGGGCCAGGTATTCGCTGATCATCATCTGGCTAAACGCGGATGGACACAGAATGGCCGACTCGTTGGCCAAAACAAGCTTGTCGCGGATCGCCGGTGGCGCCAAAACGTAGCCAACTCGGAATCCCGGGGCAAGAATCTTCGAGAAAGAGCCAAGGTAGATGATTCCCTCTTCGTCCAGCGCGCGAAGGGCATCCGGGGTCTTGTTTTCGAAGTAAAGCAGGCCGTATGGGTTGTCTTCGATGATCAAAATGTGGTGGCGCTTGCAAAGCTCGACGATTCTGGGGCGGCGCTCGGCGGCAAGCGTGACTCCAGACGGGTTGGCGAAGTTCGGCACGAGGTAGAGGAACTTGATCTTGCGCTTCTCGGCCTTGAGCTTGAGGATCGCCTGCTCGAGGGCGTCGGGGTCGATGCCATCGTTATCGGTGTAAACGTGCTCGACGTGAGCCTCGTAGTGCCTAAAAATACCGAGAGCGCCCACATACGACGGGCCTTCGGCCAGCACGACGTCATCCTTTTCGAGAAAAAGCCCACTCAGCAGGTCTAGGCCGTGCTGCGAACCGGTGGTGATCACGATGTCTTCGACCGATGAGCGAATGCCCTCGAGGGCCATGAGTTCGCGGATCTGGTCGCGCAGGGTCTCGTCGCCCTGGCCGCCGCTGTACTGAATCGCCAGGTTTCCGCGCTTGTGCATCAGGTCGTGATACGACTTCGACAGCACCTCTTGGGGCAGCGCACTCACGTAAGGCATGCCACCGGCGAGCGAGACCACCTCTGGGCGTGAAACCACCGCAAACAACGCTCGAACCTCAGAGACCGAAAGAGCGTTGGCGCGCTCGGCGTACGAGTCACTCCAACTGTCTAGGTTGTGTCCCGGTGAGGGTGTGTGTTGCGACATGGTTCTCCAAGGGGGATTTGTTCTGTTAAGCCTAGTCGAAGCGGTTAAAGCAAACCGCCCGGCCGGTGAGGGCCGAGCGGTAGCAAAAAACTTTCGGCTATGCGATGTACGCCGCGAGATCTGCCAGAAGGGCTGGCTTTGGACGAGCACCGATCATCTGCTTGACGACCTGGCCGTTCTGAAACACATAGAGAGCAGGAATCGAGGTGATGCCGTAGGCGGCAGCGAGCTCGCCCTCGTTGTCGACGTTTACCTTGGCGATTTCGAGCTTGTCGCCGAACTCAGCGCTGATTTCTTCAAGGATGGGGGCAACCGCGCGGCACGGGCCGCACCACTCAGCCCAGAAGTCGACGAGCACTGGCTTTGACGACTTGAGCACGTCTGCATCGAAGCTCGCGGTGGTCACATTCTTTGGCATCTTGGTCCTTTTTCTAAGTCTCTAGGGGTTCTAACGCTCGAAATCCGCAATTGTTCCCGCGGATTAGTGCGAGCCGAGTCCGTCGATGTAGTGCTCTGCGTCGAGGGCGGCGACGCAACCAGAGGCGGCGGCGGTGATTGCCTGACGGTAGGTCGGGTCGATCACGTCGCCGGCGGCGAAGACGCCAGGCAGGGTGGTCTTCGATGAACGGCCGTCTACCTTGATGAAACGCTCAGCGGTTAGCTCGAGCTGCTTCTCGACCAGGTCGACGCGAGGGTCGTTTCCGACCGCAATGAACAAGCCTTCGACCTCAAGGTTGCTGGTCTCACCGTTCACGGTGTTGCGCAGGTTGATTCCAGTCAGCTTTGGTTCGCCGAGAAGCTCGGTGACCTCGGTGTTCCAGATGACCTCAATCTTTGGGTTGTTGATGGCGCGGTCGGCCATAATCTTGGATGCCTTGAACGAGTCGCGGCGGTGGATCAAATAGACCTTGGTGGCAAAGCGGGTCAAGAAGTTTGCTTCTTCCATGGCCGAGTCGCCACCGCCAACAACCGCGATGACCTTGTCTCTGAAGAAGAAGCCGTCGCAGGTGGCACACCACGAGACGCCGTAGCCGCTGAGTTCCTTCTCGCGCGGCAGACCGAGCTCGCGGTAGGCGGCACCCGTAGCCAGAATCACGGTCTTGGCCTCAAAGGTCTCGCCGCCACCGGTCTTGACGATTTTGACTTCGCCGGTGAGGTCAACCTCGGTCACGTCGTCATAGAGCACCTCGGTGCCAAACTTTTCGGCCTGGGCCTGAAAGTTTGCCATCAGGTCTGGGCCCATAGCGCCCTCAGGAAATCCTGGAAAGTTCTCGACCTCGGTGGTCTTCATTAGCTCGCCGCCAGGCTCAACCGAGGATGCGATGAGAAGCGGGTTCAAGCCGGCGCGACCCGAGTAGATGCCCGCGGTGAAGCCGGCCGGACCCGAACCAATGATGATGACGTCGCGCATGTGTGAACTCCTGAAGATTCGGGCTTAGAAGCCTATTTTAGCGAACCGGTATTCCCCGGACCTGAACGCTCGGTTAACGTCTCTTCAGAAACGACTTGACCCGGCCCAGAAGTTCGTCAACCTCGCCAACCGCAAGCAGCTTCAGGGCAACAACGTAGGCCGCGACGATGGCGGCGCAAACCGCAGCGCTCGCGGTGATGGCGGTCAGAACCGAACGCACCGCAAAGGCACCATCGCCAGTGCCGCCGAGCAGTTGCAGCACGCCGAATCCCACGGCACCGGCCAACAGACCGGCAAGGATGAAGCGCACAAGACCGCCGGCCAGGCCGTTATTGCCGAAACCGCCGGTCTTGCGGCGCAGCAGCGCGTATGCCGCGAGCGCCTGAATCAGCACGCTAAAGCTGGTCAGGCCTCCGAGTGAGGCGACCAACCACTGCGATGGAACCGTCACCGACATGGTCAGCGAGCCGGCGATGTGAATCGAGATTTGCAGCACCGTAAACCAGAACGGGGTCCTGGTGTCTTCGAGCGCATAGAAGGCCCGCTGAATCATGAAGACGAAGCTAAACGGCACGAGACCGAACATCAGCGCGACAATCACGTTGCCGAGGGCCGTCGTGGCCGAGTATTCGCCGACGAATATGCGTGCGACCGGATACGCCAGAACCATGAGCCCGGCGGTTGCCAGCACCGCAATCGCGCCAATCATGCGCAGGCCTCTGGTGAGGTCGAGTTTCATCTCTTCGAGTTCGCCGCGGTGCGCGTGGCCGCTCATCTTGGTGAAGTAGGCGGTGGCAATCGACACCGTGAACACCGAGTGCGGCAGCATAAAGATCAGCCAGGCGATGCTCGCGGCCGCGACCGAGGCGATGGCCCCACCGGCGGTGGCACGGTCGTTGATGACTCGCGAAGACACCGCGGTCTGAACGATTCCGCCGATCTGGGTCACAATAACCATGCCCAGCGACCAGGCGGCAGCCTTGAGCGCCGGAGCCAGGCCGACACCGCGCCAGTTGAAGTTGAACTTGAAACGAATATCGACCCGGCGCCAAGACCAAAAAAGGACGATGGCTTGCGCCATCACACCGAGGGTCGCGGTTCCGGCCAAAAGCGAAATGCGATCGCCCGACCACATCGATTCGCTCACCCGGCCGGTGGGATCCGCGCCGAAAATCCAGATGAAGGCACCCAGACCCGCAATCGAGATGACGTTGTTGAGCACGGGAGACCACATGAACGGCCCGAAGCGGCTATTGGCGTTTAGCACTTCGCCGAGCACCGAATAAAGACCGTAGAAGAAGAGCTGAGGCAGGCACCAGTAGGCAAAGGCCGTGGCCAGCGCCAGCTGATTTGCGCCCCATCCCTGCGTGTATAGCCCGACCAGAAGCGGCGCCGCTACCGTGGTGAGCACCGTAACCAGAGCAAACACGCAGATCACGAGGGTGAGCAGACGGTCGATGTAGCCCGCACCGCCATCCGTGTGTGATTTTGCCTTAATGATCTGCGGCACCAGCACCGCGCTCAAAACGCCGGCCGCGATGATCGCATAGACGTTGTTCGGCAGCTGATTCGCGACGCCAAAGGCGTCTGAGACGTTGGTGGTGACGCCGATGGTCATTGCCAACATCACAGCGCGAACGAAACCAAGGATGCGCGACACAATCGTGCCGCTGGCCATCAGCGCCGAGGATCGAGCGATACTCACGCGGCCTCTTCTGCTTTCTGGCGGCGCTTGCGCAGGGTTCGAGGCAGACCGATGGCAACAAGGATGACCAGTAGGCCTGCAAAGGCGATGAGAATGGCGGTTTCGACGTCGGCGTTGACGTTCATCTTGAGTGACACCTGTTTGCCGAGGCGGATGCCAGATGTCGTGGTTAGCCAGGCGTGAAGCGTCACCGGCCCGTTGGTGATGGCCTGCACCGGCACTTCTGCGTGCACCGTGGTCTGGGCTGGAACCGAAATCAGCACAGCGCCTGGAATCGTCACGCCGAAGTTGGTCGGCTTGACGCGCACGAGCACCTTCACCTCGGTGTCGTAGTAGTTGCGAATCGCGATTGGGATGCGGCTGTCGTGCGACACCAGGTTGATGGTGCTGCCTGGCACGATTCGGATGTCTGGTTTCGGCAGGCTGCCATGTGGCGAGGGGGCTGAAAGCGTCGATGGTGTCGAAATTGCGGCAGCAGGCGAAGCCGAAACGCCAGAAGCGAGGAGGAGCAGAGCG
>JBEGJS010000123.1:0-9568 GCA_041184485.1 Actinomycetota bacterium
GAGTAAACTAAACCCAGTCTTCATTTAGAAAGTAGTTATCTTGCGCAACTTTAAAGCCATTGCCGTAGGTGCAGCACTGCTGCTGAGCCTAAGCGCCTGCGCGTCTCAGAGCCCGGCCGACGCCTACAACGCGGCTTTCGAGAGCCAGCCTCAGGTCTGCAAGCCGATCACTGGCAACGACACCGCCAAGAAGGTTCAGGTCACTGGCGCCTTTGGTTCTGAGCCCAAGGTTGCGGTGCCAGCCGGCATCAGCTCAAAGAAGTTTGAGACCGCAGAGGTCATCAAGGGCGCAGGTCCGGTGATTCACGGCAACGAAGAAGTGGTCGTCGACTTCACCCTCTACAACGCAACCACTGGCGCCAAGCTCCAGGGCACCAAGTACGACGGCGCAAGCCCAGCCGTGCTGCACCTGTTGCCTGCAACCGCCGAAGGCCCTGACTACTGCGCGGCTTTGGCCGGAGCTCACCAGGGCTCTCGCGTGGTTTACTACATGCCTGCACTGCTAACCCACGCTGGCAAGGGAATCCCTTCGCTGGGCGTAGGCGCTAAAGACTCGATCATCTTCGTGTTCGACATTCGCGCGGTCGCTCTGCCTCGAGCAACCGGCTCAGCACAGATCCCACAGAATGGTTTCCCAGCTGTTGTCACCGACAAGGATGGCGTTCCTGGCATCGTCTTGCCGCACACGCCAGCCCCGAGCCTGAAGACCACCAAGGTTTCAACGCTCATCAAGGGCGCTGGCCCGGCAGTCAAGGCTGGCGACAAGGTCGTCGTGCACTACTCGGGCATGGTTTGGTCAGACGGCAACAACCAGCTGTTCGACTCATCCTGGCAAAAAGAGGGACAAGAGCCTTTCAGCAGCCCGCTCAATGACACCGCGCTCATCAAGGGCTGGGTGAAGGCCCTCGAAGGCCAGACCGTTGGCTCGCAGGTGGTTGCCGTCATTCCAGCCTCTGAGGCCTACGGTGACCGCGCTGACAACCCTGCGATTCCGCCAAACTCGACTTTGGTTTTCGTAATCGATCTACTCGGCAAGGTTTAAACACGGGAGTTCAAATGGGGGATGAGCAGGGATACGTTCGCGAAAAGGACGATCCGGCGGAGCGCTTGCTCGCTCTCACGCTCGTCTTGCTTAGCAGCGACCGCGGCCTGACCAAAGAAGAGCTCTACCGCTCGATTCGCGGCTACTCGATGGCTATCGAGAGCGGCGCCTCAATCCAGGCGGTCGAGAAGAAATTCGACCGCGACAAAGACGACCTGCGCGACTGCGGCATCAACATCGATGTCGACAACACCGAGCCAGAGAACCCGAGATACGTCATTCGCCGTGAGGCATACGTGTGGCCCAAGGGCACCTCGCTTTCATCGGCTCAACTCAAGCTGCTTAACTTGGCCAGCCAGGTTTGGGCCCTAGCCTCGCTCAGTGGCCAGGCCAAGCACGCCATCACCAAGCTAAAGGCGCTTGGAACCGGGGGAGACTCGGCCGAACTCATCGGCTACGCACCGCGAATTCGCACCCACGAGCCAGCGTTCTTGCCAATTTCTGCAGCGCAGGCGCAGAAAACGGTTGTGAGCTTCGATTACCGCAAGGCCGGCACCGAGGCCATCGAAACTCGCACGCTCAGCGCATGGCAGCTGATCAACCTTGAGGGTCAGTGGCTGGTTCTCGGTTGGGATCACGATCGCTCTGAGTCGCGCCACTTTATGCTCAAGCGCATCGTCTCAAAGATTCGCGCCATCGAAAAAGATGACGTGATCGCATTCGTTAGCCCATCTGCCGCAGATCTCGCAGAGGCCGAAGCCTCGCTCAACGAGCACACCGCGGCGCAAGTGGCCGTCATTGAAATCGATCGCGACAGCGAGGCTTGGTTCAGGTACGAGCTAGACCGGCCGGGCGTTGCCACCGATGGTCGCCTGACCATCAACTTCACCGACCTCCACCTGTTCGCCGAAGAGCTTCGCGAATACGGTGCATCGGTGCGCGTCATCAGCCCCAAGTCTCTGGCCGAGGCCGTTCGCGAAGGATTCGAGAAGGTGGTTGACGCACATGCCTAGGCTCGTAAACGCACTCAGCGCGGTCGATCGCTTTAACTTCATGACCGCCCTTATCGGCTACCTACTGCGCAACAACCCGGTCTCGGTGGCCGAAGTCGCTGACCACTTTGGCGTCAGCCCAGATTTGGTGCGGTCGGCGATCATGACCATCGTCAAGACAGAAGACCAAAACCCATACGGCGCCAAGTCTTTCTACAACCTCGAAGACTGGGATGTCTACGTGGATGGCGGCGACACCATCACCCTAGAACTTGACCCATTGCACGGCGCCAACGCCCAGACCGACGCACCGAGCCTGAACACTCGTGAGGCCGCTGCCATCGTGATGGGCTTGCAGTACCTCAAGACACTGCCCGAATTCGCGACCGAGCAAGACCTCGACAGGCTGCTAGAGCTACTGGGCAGAGGCCAGGGCATCGGCTCTGGCGCGCCATCGATCGTGATTCGCCCTGGCCGCATCGATGCCGACGCAGCTGTGTGTCGCTCTGCGATTCTCGAAGGCAGGCGCATCGAGTTCGAATACATCAACCAAAAGGGCGAGAAGGGGCGACGCCAAATCGACCCGATTCGCCTCGACCCTCGCGAAAACCACTGGTACGTGCACGGCTGGTGCCTGATCAACCAAGACGTTCGCAAGTTTCGCCTAGACAGAATGCGCGACGCCGTCATCCTGGATGAGCCGATCGGCGAGCAGGCTAAGTCGGTCATCGAGCTCGACGACCGCACCTACACCGAACGCGAGACAGATATAGACGTGACCGTCTCGGTTAGCCCGGAGGCATACGCGTTGCTTGGCGAGTACCAGCAGGTGGGTGAGCCAGCGAAGAACTCGAATGGCGAGGTAGTGGCCGTCATTCGCGTGGGATACCTGCCGAACCTCGGCCGACTCATCGCACGCTACGGCGGCAAGGCCCGAGTGCTGGAGCCCGCCGAGGCCCGCAACATCGTTCGCGACCACGCGCTCGTGGCACTCGGACACGCACCTCTCGCTGCCAACGAGATCGCAGAGGACTAAGTGGGCGGCTGGGCTTGGTTTGGCATCTGGGCGGGTTTGTCGCTCGGCGCCATCCTAGTTTTTGCACTCATCGGCTATGACCTCGGCCAACGAGGCAAGCGCCTGGCGGTCGAGGTAACCAAGCTGCAACCAGTGGTGAAAGAGTTGGGCGAACTCGTCGACTCGCTGCCCGGTTTGGCCGAGCCCGTGTCTGCTATCGAGCGTGACCTCGGCGAGGTGCTTCAGACCCGGCTTGACCTAATCAAGACCAAGAAGCAGCGTCGCGAAGACCGACAGCGTAGGCTTATAAGGCACCTCAAAGACATTGATCCAACAGAGAAAAGGTTCAAATAATGGGCAAGATTTTCGAATCGCCAGTAGGCATCATCCTGATTCTTATCGTGGTTCTGCTCATTGGAGCGCCAAAGTTGCCGGGTCTGGCAAAGAGTCTCGGTCAGTCGATGCGCATCTTTCGCAAAGAGATCAAGCACCTGAACGAAGACAAGGATGCCGAAAAGGGCACCGAAAGCAAGAAGTCCGAGACCAAGCCGGGCGACGACTCCGAGTCATCCTCAGACAAATAATTGCCATCGCGCCGCAGAAACCCAGACGGCACGATGAGCCTGTCTGGTCACCTCAAGGAATTTCGCAAGCGACTTTTTAGGTCGGCGATTTTTGTGCTGCTCGGATCTGTGGGCGGTTGGTTCCTGTTTGACCCCGTCTTTCAGCTCCTCCAGCGTCCGATTCTCGACGTCGCAGAAGAAAAGCACATTCAGGCCACCATCAACTTCGGCAGCGTGGTCGGTGCGCTCGACCTTCGCACCCAGGTCTCGATCTTTCTGGGCATTCTGATTTCTAGCCCCATTTGGCTCTACCAGCTTTGGGCCTTTCTTTCACCAGGATTGAAAAACAAAGAGCGCCGCTGGACCATCATTTTTATGTCTACGGCTCTGCCCCTGTTCTTCGCCGGCTGCTACTTGGCGTGGGTTTCACTGCCCGGGTTCGTCACCAGCCTGCTGAGCTTCACGCCCGAGGGCAGCGCAAACGTCATTAATGCGAGCGAATACATTCTGTTCACGCTGAGAATCCTGCTGGTCTTCGGCGTCGCCTTCGTCTTGCCTGCCATCCTGGTTCTGCTAAACGCGGCGGGCATCGTCACCGCGCGAGGCATTCTCAAGTCTTGGCGACTGGCGGTCTTCGTGATCGCAGTGATTGGCGCGCTGGCGACGCCGGTCTCAGACCCAATGTCGATGTTCTTGGTCATGGCGCCAATGGTCGTGCTGTATTTCGCCGCAGCTGGCGTGGCGATGGCAAACGATAAGCGGCGCGGTCGTCGACTCGCACTAGTCGATGCCGCAATCGAATCCGAACTTTCAGAATGACCGACGAGCTGAGCCCGGCCGAACGATTCGCGCTGGCCAAGAAGCGCGCCGCGGCTAAGACGCCCGAGTTCGATCGATTCACCGGGATGCTCGAATTCGGGCTGGATGACTTTCAAGAGCGTTCTTGTCGCGCGCTCGAGGCTGGCAAGAGCGTCTTGGTGGCCGCGCCAACCGGCGCCGGCAAGACTATCGTTGGCGAGTTTGCAATTCACCTCGCCATCGCGCGCGACCAAAAGGTCTTCTACACGACGCCCATCAAGGCGCTAAGCAACCAGAAGTACGCCGAACTCGTCGCGAGGTATGGCGAAGACCGCGTTGGCCTGCTAACCGGCGACAGCAACAAAAACGGTGACGCACAAATCGTTGTGATGACCACCGAGGTGCTTCGCAACATGATCTATGCCAACTCGATGAGTCTGATAAACCTGGCCTTCACGGTCATGGATGAAGTTCACTACCTAGCCGATAGGTTCAGGGGAGCGGTCTGGGAAGAAGTCATTCTGCACCTACCGAAAGACGTGCGCATCGTCTCGCTCTCGGCCACCGTTTCTAACGCCGAAGAGTTCGGCGCCTGGCTCAACGAAGTTCGCGGCGAGACCGAGATCATCGTCTCTGAGATTCGGCCCGTGCCGCTAAATCAACACGTGCTGTTCGGCGACGAGCTACTCGAGCTCTTCGACGCCGGCGGCGCCGCAAAGCAGCGGGTGAATCCCGAGCTGGTGCAACGGCACGCCAACAAGATGCGTCAGCCGATCAACAAGCCGATGCGCGGCCGACGCGGGCACCAGCCGCACTTCGACCGCAATCAACCGAGGGTGCCGAAGGCATCCAAGCCTGAAGTAGTCGAGATTCTCGACGACGCCGACCTACTGCCGGCCATCTTCTTCGTGTTTTCAAGAGCGGGCTGCGAGTCTGCGGTAAAGGCGTGCCTGCACGATGGCCTGCGCCTAACCTCCAAAGAAGAACGCGACCAGATTCGAGCCATCGTCGAGGCGCAGACCTCGCAGATCGCCGACGAAGACCTTGCCACCCTGGGCTACTTTGAGTGGCTAAACGGTCTCGAGCGGGGAGTGGCTGCTCACCACGCCGGAATGCTGCCGGCCTTCAAAGAGGTCGTCGAAGAGCTCTTCTTGCGCAAGTTGGTGAAGGTCGTATTCGCCACCGAAACCCTCGCCCTCGGCATCAACATGCCGGCGCGCACGGTGGTGCTCGAGCGCCTAGACAAGTACAACGGCGAGGGCCGAGTGCAGATCACGCCGGGGGAGTACACCCAGCTGACCGGTCGCGCCGGTCGCCGCGGAATCGACCCAGAGGGCCACTCGGTCATTCAGTGGTCTGCCAACCTCGACCCGGCCGCCGTGGCAGGTCTGGCGAGCCGTCGAACCTATCCACTCAACTCATCGTTTAGACCTTCATTCAACATGACGGTGAACCTAGTCGAGGCATTTGGTCGAGACCGAGCCGGAAAGGTTCTCGAGACATCTTTTGCTCAGTTTCAGGCAGACCGTTCGGTGGTTGGGTTGGCCAAGGGCATCCGCGAGCGCGAAGTTTCGCTCTCGGGCTACCGACACTCGATGGAGTGCCACCTTGGCGACTTCACCGAGTATGCGGCGATGCGCCGCGAGATCAGCGACCTTGAGCGCACGCTCTCGGGCGGGCGGCCACGCGGCGAGCGCGGTCAAGACATTAGGCAGGTCAAGGGTCGCCACGCGCTCGAGGCACAACTGGCCGACCTGAAGCGTCACATCAAACGCCACCCGTGCCACGCCTGCCCAGAGCGCGAACAGCACGCCCGCTGGGGTGAGCGCTGGTTCAAGCTCCGCCGCGAGACCGACGCCGTGCTGGCCCAAATCGAAGGTCGCACCAACCAGGTTGCCAAGACTTTCAACAAGATCTGCGACCTGCTGCTCGAACTCGGATACTTCGTTGGCGAGGGCGACTCGCTAGAGGTGACCGGCTGGGGTCGTCAACTGAGTCGCATCTATGGCGAGCGAGACCTTCTGGTGTCTGAGGCGCTGAGGCACGAAATCTGGCGTGGCCTGGATGCGCCCGGCATGGCAGCCATGGCCGCCGCCCTCGTATACGAGGCAAGGCGCGACGACGACGAGTTTCGTCCTCGGCTACCCAAGGGAAACTTTGAAACGGTCGTTTCGGAGACTATTGAACTTTGGGAAGACCTCGAGCTCAAAGCCAAGCAGTACCGACTCGAAAAAACCTCACCAATCGACCTTTCGTTCTGCATGTCGATGCACCGCTGGGCCTCGGGCGCCAGGCTCGACACCGTGCTCAATGAGGCAGACCTGCTCGCCGGCGACTTCATCCGCTGGAGCAAGCAGGTGATAGACCTGCTCGACCAAATCGCCCAGTGCGCAACGGGGCCAGTGGCCGACAACGCCCGCGCCGCAATCGACAAAGTCAAGCGCGGAATCGTCGCCTACTCGTATTACACCGGCCTCTAAGGCTTAGGCTTATCTCAGTCCCGTCACGGAGGTCCAAATGCGCTGGTATTGGCGTGTAGCTATGGCCGCATTAGGTGGCCTAAGCTCCTATTTCGCCTACCCGTCACCGGCACTCTGGCCTCTCATCTTCTTGACCGTCCCCGTGATGCTCGCCTCGATTCGAGGGGCAAAATTCTGGGGCGCTGTGGGCCTCGGCGTCATCGCCGGCTTCTGCTTCTACGCCGCCCAAATCACTTGGATCAGCCAGTACCTCGGGCCACGCCCGCTGCTCATTCTGGCCGGTGGCCAGGGTCTCCTCATGGGCCTATTCCTCGGCATCATCGCTGTGGTTTGGCGGCGACTCGACGCACGACTCACCGGTCCTTGGCGTCACATTGTGCCTCCGTTTGCAGTCGCCTGCATCTGGATGCTCCGTGACTGGATCTCGAGCAACTACCCATACGGCGGTTTCCCTTGGGCGAGACTCGCGATTTCGCAATCAAACTCGCCGCTGGCCAAGTGGGTCTACTTTGGCGGCATGGGTCTGCTGACTCTAATCATCGTTATCACCAGCGTGCTGATTCTCGAGAGCATTCGCTCGTGGCGGGCAGGCAAACGCGGATGGCAGATGAGCCACGGAGCAATCGCGGTCGCCATCCTCTTTGCCGTGCCGATGATCACCGTCGTGCCTACCAATGCCGAGAATGGCTACCTCACCGTTGGCGGTGCTCAGGGCAATGGCAAGGCTGGACTCTTCGCCGTGCACGCACGTGGCGAAATCATCAAGAACCATATCGAGGCCACGCGGCGACTGCTGACCAAGCCAGACACACCCCAGCTTGATCTTTTGGTCTGGCCAGAGAACGGCGCGGACTTAAGCCCGCTCAACGAGGCCGATGCCAACGTGATGATGACCAATCTCGTCAATGGCGAGGTCAAGGCACCGCTCATCTTCGGAACCCTTTGGCAGCGGGGCGACAATATCTACAACTCGTCGATCATGTGGGAACCCGGCAAGGGCGCGACCGACTGGTACGACAAGAAGGTTCTGGTTCCGTTTGGCGAATACCTGCCAGACCGAGCCTTCTGGTATCCGGTGGCGCCCGACCTGGTCGACCTGATTCGCGGGCACTGGACGCCGGGCACTCGTGAGGGAATCTTCGAGGTCAAGGGCAAGCCCGTCGGCACGGTGATCTGCTTCGAAGTCTCGATGGATGACAACTGGCGCGACCTCATTGCCGAAAAGGCCGAGGTTGTTCTCGCCCAGACCAATAACGCCGATTTTGGTCACAGCGACGAGGCTTATCAACAGCTCGCCATCGCTCGCCTGAGGGCCATCGAAAGCGGCCGTTCCGTGGTCAACGTTTCAACCGTCGGCCCATCGGCAATCTTCGCGCCAGATGGCTCTGAGCTAGCTGCCATCAAGGCCTTCACCCGCGATGGTCTGTGGGCAAAGGTTCCACTGCGCACCTCGATCACACCGGCCATGGTCATTGGCCCACTGACCGACCGCGCCTACAACCTCTTTGCCCTGGTCTTTATTCTGTTTGGCGGTCTCGACTGGCTGCGCAGCATCCGTCGCCGTCGAGCCCAGCGCCGCAACGCATGACCGCCCTGATAGTCATGCCGACCTTCAACGAGGCCGGCAACGTCGCTCACATCCTCGCCGAGGTTCTTCGGCACACTCCAGAGGTCGAAATCTTGGTGGTCGATGACGCCAGCCCCGATGGCACGGGAGCAATCGTCGATAAACTTGCGGCCGCTGACAGCCGCATCCATGTTTTGCACAGAGCAAGCAAGGATGGCCTCGGGCGCGCCTACGTGGCGGGATTCGAGTGGGGTCTGGCGCGAAACTTCGAGTTGATTTGCGAGATGGATGCCGACGGCAGTCACCGTCCAGCAGACCTAGGTGCGCTGCTTGCCGCAGCTGGCTCGGCGGACCTCGTTATCGGCTCGCGTTGGGTGCCGGGCGGAAGCGTAGTCAACTGGCCAAACTCTCGCCGGGCAATTTCAAGATTCGGCAATTGGTATGCACGGGCGCTGCTGGGCTCACAAATCAGAGACATCACTGCTGGCTTTAGGGTTTACCAGTCCAGCGCACTTCGCAACGTGAATTTTGGGGGAGCGGTGGCCCACGGCTACGGCTTTCAGGTTGAGATGGCTCGGCTCTTTGAGCGCGCGAAACTGAGTGTCACAGAGGTTCCGATTACGTTCGTCGAGCGCACCGTGGGGGTATCGAAAATGAGCACGACGATTGTGGCCGAGGCCATGTGGCTCGTGACTAAGTGGGGCCTAAGGCGCCTATTCAGGGGCTAGTTGTCGGCCTTCCCGCCGGCGCGACGTGCGCGAATGTAGGCGAGACGCTCCTGAAGAATCTCTTCTAGTTCCTCGCGGCTGCGACGTTCTAGCAGCATCTCCCAGTGCGAGCGAGGGGTCTTGATTTCTTCTAGGTCGATGGCGATCTGCTGGCCATCTTCGATGCGAACGGCCTGGAGGTTGCACGACTTGCACTGCCAGGTCTCTGGCAACTCTGCATCTGCCGAAAACACCATTGCGCTGTCGTGGCCAGCGCCACAGCGATAGACGAGATTTAGACGAGGGGAGTAGGCGACACCTTTTTCACTCTCGAGGCTCTGAGTGCCGAGGCGCATTCCGCGCATAGTTTGGTTTGCCATTTTGACTCCTGCTCTAACGCGCCT
>JBEGJS010000124.1:0-9483 GCA_041184485.1 Actinomycetota bacterium
GGCTTGCCGGTGACCAACGGATACTCAGCCAAGAACGAGATGCCGTCGGTGAAAAGCGCATCGGTTGCCAAGAAGAGGCTGGCGTAAGAGCCAATCTCGTGAGTCGCGGTATTAGGCAGGGCATCCCAGGCGGTTCGCCAGTCGGCCAACTCGGCGGCCGTCATCAGCTCGCGGTCGGTCAGTGTTCCCCACAAGAAAGGGTGCGGTCGCAGCACGATGTCGAGCTCAGGGTGCGCCGCGGCATATTCGAGCATCTGCTGCCGAATCTCGACGAAGACTCCAAAGTTCAGCCACCGCTCGCCATAGGAGTGGTGCGGCGCCCAAACCAGCCTGAAGTTGCGCTGATGCGTGCTGCGAGCGATCGGCCACTCGGCCGCCTCAGTGATGGCCTTCTGGCGCAGCGCGTCGATCTTTGGCGTGCCAGTCAGGTGCGCCGTGCCAGCGTGCTCGCTCGAGTCGAGAGCCGCCTTGACCGTGGCGTCTTGCAAAAAGATCAGGTGGGCGAGCTTGTGGGTCGGCTGCGTAAACAGGTGCGGAGCGACGCCATCCACGTCGGGTTCGTTGACCAGGGGCAGCGAAAAGTAGGGCACGTAGCAGACTTTGGTGAACTCGACCAGGTTTTCGATCTGGTAGCCGGGTTGATAGTTGCGCTGCCAGGGGTAGTTCAAGAAGAGATAGTCGGGGGCGAGCTCGCGAAGGCGGCTCAGACCATCCATGCTGTCGGTGAGGTCAAAGCGCAGGTGGGCTATCTGCCGCGCGTCGAGGTAGGCGCTGACCTTGTCTTCGTCGGCAAAGTCTTCGTAGCCGGTCAGTTTGCGGGGAATCGTGACGACGATCGGCTCGAAGCGCTCATCCTTGCGCATAATCTCGTAGACCTCAGCGAGCGAGTCCCAGGCCTCGAAATAGAAAAGCAGAAAAACCACACGGATGCGCGCGCGAGACATTACTTGACCTTGTATTTGGCGACGAGCGCTGCGACCGACTTTTGCTGTAGACCGACGAAGGCGACAGTGGCCTTTGCCTCGGCGGGGGTGTTTGTCAGCGCATATGGGGCGGTCGTCTTAATCGCTTTTTGCATCAGGGTCGTTAGTTTCATCGAGGTCGCTTTGGCGCTCACCGCCTTGAGGTCACGCAAATATTCGCTGAAGCACGGTGCGTAGGCCAAGCAGTTTCTGAAAAGCAGACCGCGCTTCTTGGTGGCAACGTGAAAGTTGCTCTTGATCCACGGAAACCCGATCGCCGGCGCCGTCATCGAGGTGCGGTAGATGTCGGCCACGGCTGCCGTTGCGCGGTTTTCGCCAAAGGTCTGGTCGGTTCCCCAGGGCAGAATGCTGAAGTAGCCCTGCATGTCGTCACGAAGGTAGTAGTTATTGATGATCGGCCCGGTGTAGCCATCCCAGTGGCCGATGAAGTTTTCGACGGCAAATTCACGGATAAATTGAGACCGGTCAGTCAGCGTGGCCATCTGCTTCCACCAGGTGGCCAGCGGGCTATTAGCGGCGGCGATCAGTTTGGTTAGGTCAGCCTTGGATGGATTCTGGCTGTATCCCTCGCTGGTCGTAAAAGCGCCCGTGTCGCCGGTGCCGCTGTCGTTTCCGGGCATTAGGTCGGCCAGCGCTACTCCCTCATAGAGGTGTTGGCTCGGCGTCGAGTAGTGCTTGCTCAAAAAGATGTCGTCTGGCGTCTCGATGTTGACGTAAAGCCCGCGATCTATTCCGTTGATGCTGACGTTTGCCCAGCCGGTGCTCGGTGCCTGCACGTTCATCGCGTTGAAAAGCTTGTAGGCAGACCATTCGTGGATGTGGCTGGTGTCTTGAGCCATCGAGTTGAGAGTAAGGTGCTTGAGCCCCAGCAGCCGCTGCTTCTTGAGTGATTTGTAGTTGAACTTGATCTTGATTGACGGCCTTGCCGTGATGTCTGCGAGGTTTGTCTCGCCCGCAAGGCTCGTGGTGCCCTTGAGCTTGAATCCGACGTTGATGAGCCCGGTGCTAGAGCTGGGGGTGCTGAGCACAATCGTTGCTGGCACGTAGGTCGTTGGCGCCGCCCTTAGCGCCGCGATGTCGCCCGGGGCAATTTGAACCTTTGCGGTCACGATCGTGGTGTCAGAGTAGAGGTCGGTGAGGGTGAGCGGAGCCAGGGCCTTGGCCGGCTGCGCCGGCGCGACAAAAAGCGTGGCGACCATCGCAACGAGGGCGAGCAGCGCCTTGGGTCTAGCGGCCACAATGCTGTTCATTTGGTTTAGTCTAACCTTGTGACTTCTAACTACCTAGAGCTCAGCGCGTCCATCCTGATGGACCTCGCGGTGCTCGTTCTTCTCGCCTTTGTCTTCTATTACCGACGCCACCACCAGCGCGAATTCGCCGTGGCGATCTCGATCATGAACATCGTCCTATTCGCTCTTGCGGGGGCTCTGGCTTCTTACACTCTCTCGCTCGGCGTGGGCTTCGCGCTGTTCTCGGTTATTTCGATCATGCGCCTTCGAAGCGACACCGCCGGATGGATCGAGATGACCTATCTGCTCATTGCGTTGGCAACCGGTCTGATTATCGGCTTGCCGGGATATTCCATCGTCGACAAGGCAATCTACTCGGGCATCCTTGTTTTGGCCATCTTCATCATCGATAGCCCTTGGTTGTTGCGCGACCGCACTGTGGTGAGGGTGAACGCGACGGTTGACTTCTTCGAGATGGACTCCGAGCTGCTCAAAGAGCGAGTAGAGAGCGTTGTTCTTCACCAGGTCGACGAGGTGCGGGTGAAGTCTTTCGTCGTTGAACCGCCGAGCATGAAGCTCGAAATTCGCTACAACGAGCAGATTCAAGTGCATAAGACTGATGAGCAATAAGCCCAGCTACAAATATCAGCAGCACCCGCATGTCGAAAAGCGCGCGAAGGTTGGGCCGGTTGTTCGCGAAAAGGTCATTGCGCCAAAGACGGTGGCTCCTAGCCTCGAACCTGAGACGCCGCTGACGGGTATCCGTGCGATTAATCAGAAACTCGGCCTAGCCATCACGAGCTCGGTCGGCACGATGTGGGCAGCTTACGCATTCTTTGCGCTCACTCTGGTGAGCCTGCCGGCTGCGCTATCTTCGGGCAGCGCGCTGATTATCGTCAGTTGGGTCGCCCAGACCTTTTTGCAACTGGTGCTGCTGCCAGTGATCATCGTGGGGCAGAACATCCAGGCAGAAGCAAGCGAGAAGCGCGCGATTGCCACCTACGAGGATGCGACAGCGATTCTCGAAGAGGCCAAGGAGATTCAGGTTCACCTGACCGATCAAGACAAGGCTCTAGGGCACTTAATCGACCGCCTCGAGGCCCTCGAAGCAAAACTGACCAATCCAGCCAAGTAGCTCACGGATGCGCCTGGTTATCGCTCGCTGCTCGGTTGACTACGCCGGCCGCCTTTCGGCGCATCTGCCCCTCGCAACCCGCCTGCTCATGCTCAAGGGCGATGGCTCGATTCTCGTTCACTCCGACACTGGTTCATACAAGCCGCTCAACTGGATGAATCCACCGTGCACCATCAGCGTGCACGAGCCAGAGCCCGAGGCCGCTGAGCTTGGCGTGATCGAGGTTTGGCGCGTAAGCCAGACCAAGTCTGCCGACATCCTCTATGTCTCGATTCACGAGGTCTTCAGCGACGTCGAGCACCACCTGGGCGAGGAGCCCGGCCTGGTCAAGGATGGCGTCGAGGCGCACCTGCAGGAGCTTTTGGCCGAGCACATCCACTTGATTGGCGATGGGTCGACCCTGATTCGTCGCGAATACATGACGGCCATCGGGCCTGTCGATATTTTGGCCAAGGATGCCTCCGGCGCGACCGTCGCTGTCGAGCTCAAGCGTCGCGGCGACATCGATGGTGTCGAGCAGTTGACCCGCTATCTAGAGTTGCTCAACCGCGACTCGCTGCTTGCACCGGTGCGCGGGATTTTTGCGGCGCAAGAGATCAAGCCGCAGGCCCGCAAGCTCGCCGAAGACCGCGGCATCGAGTGCCTGGTGCTCGACTACGAGGCCATGCGCGGGCTCGACGGCAATCACTCGCGACTTTTCTAGGATGACGCCCGAGTCGTTCACAAGGTGAACGCACAATTCACTTGCTAACAAGCTGGTTTTGTTTACCTTGCGTTAACCTGAGCCTAAAATTTAGGCATGTCAACAACCAAGAAGCCAGCTGCGGCAACTGCAGCCAAGACCACCCTAAAGACCACCGCTGCAAAGCCTGCGGCCCGCGCTGCCGCAAAGCCGGCCGCTAAGCCAGCCGCTAAGCCAGCCGCCCGCGCAGTTGCAGCGAAGAAGCCCGTTGCGGCGCCAGTGGTCGCCGCCCCAGCAGGCAAGCCTGCTGCGCCAAAGGCTTACAAGATGCTCACCGGCATCGACGGCCAGGGCTTCTGCGAGAAGGTTTCGCAGCACATCGCTGACGGCTACGAGCTCTATGGCTCGCCGACCATGATCCTCGATGGCAAGAACTGGGTTCTCGGCCAGGCCGTCGTCTACAAGGGCAAGAAGAAAAAGGGCAAGCGCAAGTAATCGCGTTCGCGCGAGATTGCTCGCTCGAGCCCCAACGGCATCCTCGAATCGCCACCCGCATTAAATGTGGGTGGCCTTTCGTTTAATGGGCGCTGGGTTGCCGACGCTCGGTTGCCCAAGAAGGTGAGCATTTTGGGCCAGCGTCTAGTCATTCAGGTTTTTGTCGATTACCGATCATCGGGCAGTGTTGCCGAGCTTAGGCGGGCGGTCGGCAATGCCAACGCCAAGGCCCCTCGGCCCATAGATATTTCGGTCTTGATTTCGAGCCAGCCCGCGCTGCTTAGCCAGGCTAGCGGTTTCGGGCTGGTCGAGCGCCAGGTGTCTGCCGAGCAGCTGCTAGAGCCGTGGGGCATAGCTCGAGTGCGCAATCACCTCTTGGCAGACGCCACGGTGCTCATTGCGCCAGACCTAGACGTCGAGTGGCGCATCACCCATCTAGGCGTGCTTGCGTCCGGCGAAGTATGACCCAACTAAAACCAACGGAAACCCAACCGCCATGCCGATGGTAAGTGGCTCTGCCAAGAAGATGATGCCCAAGACGATGGCGAAGGCGGTGTTCAGGTAGGTGATGAGCGTCGCTCGGGCCGAGCCAATCTCTTTGATTAGCGCGAAGAAGATGACAAAGGCCGCCGCCGAGCAAACCACGCCGAGCACTGCGAGCGAGACCCATCCCATGACCGACGGGGTGGTTACGCCAGGGGCTAGGGGCTGAGCGAGCGCCGGCCCCACGTATATCACCGCGACCACCGCCATCGAGAGAGAGATGATTCCGGAGGAGTGCACCTCGGGCGCCATCTTGGCCGCAACCGCAGGGGCAATCGAGTAGCCGATGGCCGCGAGAATCACCAGCAGCACCCAGCCGACATCCAGGTTGGTCGTGACGGCGTCGATGCCGACCAGCACGAAGACGCCGAGGAATCCGATAACCAGACCAATAAGAGTCTTGGGGTGGGTCACCGATTTGTCGCCCATGTAGAAGAACGCGATGGGAATCGAGAAGAACGGCACCGTTGCGATGAGCAGACCGGCCAGGCCGCTGGTGATATGCCCGTTCTCGGCGCTCGTGATTAGCCACCAAGGCCCGACCATCTCGAGCAGGGCGAACACCAAGACCACGCGCCAGCGTTTCAGCGCGGGCAACAGGGCACCGCGCCTGAGCGCTAACGGAATCAACACGATTGAGCCGATGAGCACGCGCGAAAAGACAATCATCGGCACCGAAAAGTCGCGGTCGGCAAAGCGGATGAACATGTAGGGGAGGCCCCAGGCGACTCCCGCGGCAAGAAACAACAGAAGGCCTCGACGTGACATAACTGCCAGCCTACTTCACGGGTTAGCCTTGGATTATGGAGCGAAAAATCTGGCGCGGATTTGCCAGCGACAACTATGCAGGGGTGCACCCCGAGATCATGAGCGCGATGCTCGAGGTCAACTCTGGCCACGAAATCGCCTATGGCGACGACGCCGTCACGGCGCGACTGAATGCGGTGATCGCAGAGCAGTTCGGCAGCCAGGCCACGGTTTATCCGGTCTTCAACGGCACCGGGGCAAACGTCACCGCGCTTCAGGCGTGCCTCACCCGCTGGGAGGCGGTGATCTGCGCCGCAACCGCACACATTCACGCCGATGAGGGCGGCGCCCCCGAGAAGATGGCGGGCATCAAACTCTGGACTGTCGCGACCGATGACGGCAAACTCACTCCCGAACTAATCGAAAGCCAGATGTTCGACGTTGGCTTCGTTCACCGAGCCCAGGTCGGCGCGGTTTCGATTACCCAGACCACCGAGCTCGGCACCGTCTATAGCCTCGACGAGATCAAGGCAATCTCGGCCACCTGCCGCAAGCACGGCATCAAACTGCACATGGATGGCGCTCGCCTCTCAAACGCTGCGGCCGCGCTAGACCTTTCGTTCAAGGAGTTCACCACCGAGGCGGGAGTGGACATCCTCTCGTTTGGCGGCACGAAGATTGGAGCGCTCGCGGCCGAGGCGGTTGTGGTGCTAAACCCCGACCTGGCCGACGCGCTGCCGTTCTTGCGCAAGACCTCGATGCAGCTGCCGAGCAAGATGCGCTTCGTGAGCGCCCAGCTGCTCGCGCTCTTCAACAACGAACTCTGGAAGCGCAGCGCGACTCACGCCAACGCCATGGCTGCTCGCCTGCACGCCGGAATCGAGGCTCTCGGGGTCGAGATTCCCAACCCAACTCAGGCCAACGCGGTATTTCCGATTCTTGACCAAGAGGTCACCGAGAAACTGCAGCAGAAGTTTCGCTTCTATGTTTGGAACCAGGCCACTGGGCAGGTTCGCCTGATGTGCTCCTGGGACACAACCGAGGATGACGTCGATGCGCTGGTGGCCGAGCTCGGCATCCTAGTAAATAGGGACTAGACTTAAGCGTCTAACCACAACAGGAATACCTCGGCCCCAAACCGAGGTTGGAGAAGCCATGTCTAACTCAGAGCTCAACAAAACCGCCGTCACCGCAGCCCCCATTCACGAACTGATCGCAGAGCGCTGGTCGCCACGCTCGTATGACGCGACCCACACGCTGGCTCAGGCCGAAATCGTCTCGATTCTCGAGGCCGCCCGCTGGGCTCCCTCGGCTAACAACGTTCAGCCATGGCGCTTCTCGGTTGCCGAGCGCGGCACCGAGTTGCACGCCAAGGTCGTCGCAGGCCTCAGCGGCTTCAACGCATCCTGGGCACCAGCGGCCTCGGCCCTGATCGTCGTTTCGGTGCAGCGCACCAACGAGGATGGCAGCCCTCGCCGCATCTCTTGGTATGACGCAGGTTTGGCCGTCGCCAACCTCAGCCTTCAGGCGCAGTCGCTCGGTTTGCACACCCACCAGATGGCGGGAATCCTGCACGACGACCTGCACAAGAGCCTCGAACTCGCCAACGACCTAGAGGTTTTGCTCGTCGTCACCGTTGGCAAGGTTGCCCCAGCCAGCCAGCTGCAAGGCCCTGCCTACGACCGCGAGGTTGCCGACCGCACGCGTCTGCCGCTGAGCGAAATCGTTCTGCACGGCAACATCTAGGCCATAGCCTTAACCCAATGACCGCCCCACTCGCGCTGCTTCCGCACCAGCCATTCGCCTCGATCTCTGACCAGATCGCCGGATGGTCGGGCCAACTCGGCCCGGTGCTGTTCTACATCGCGGTGTGGGGCTTAGTCTTTGCCGGCACAGGTCTCTTCGTCGGAGCCTTTCTGCCCTTCATCACCGGCGATTCGCTGGTGTTTGCCGCCGGCCTAGTGGCGGCCACCGCCGCATCCCAGGTGAATATCTGGGTGATGGCGATCGGCATCGGCGTTGCCGCGTGGCTCGGCGATCAGGTTGGCTACGCGCTCGGACTGCGGCTCGGGCGGCCATACCTAGACAAGCGCAAGGGCAAGTGGATTCGCGCCGGCATCGACCGCAGCGAGAAGCTTTTTGCGGCCTGGGGATGGTGGGCCATCGTGGTTGGTCGCTTCGTGCCGTGGGGCCGCACATTCGTGCCATCCATCGCCGGCATCGCCAAGATGAACTACTACAAGTTTTCGAGCGCTAACTTGGTCGGCGCGGTGGCCTGGGGAATCGGCCTGAACGTCTGTGGCTACTTCGCCGCGAGCATTCCGGCCGTCAAGACCGCGTCTTATGCAATCGGCGGGTTCTTCGTCGTCGCGTCGATTGTCGCGGGCACCAGGGTTTGGCTGCAGAACAGGCGCTCGGCCTAGACTGCTGGGCTAAATGCCGCCGCCAACCAGGGTAGCCAACTCGGGAGACTTCTCTCGCTCATAGAACTCGATCTCTTGCACGGCCCACGGGGCCCAAAACTCGTCGAAGGCGTGCCCATCTCTGGTGACCCAGCGCTCGTGGCGAACATCCTCGGGCACTTCGAGCCACACCCGCAGCTCGGTCATTTCGGCGCTCACGCCGTTTAGGGCTCCGACGCCCTCGATGATCAGCGGGGTTCCGCCGGCAAACTCGCGCCAGCGCTCGCGGCGACCTAGCGCCCAATCAAACTCTTGCCAGCTCGCAGTCTTGCCGGCTCTCAGTGGTGCAAGGATGAACCGCTGCAGCAGGTCGACGCCTGCCTCGAGACCGGTCCAGCCGAGGTACAGATCGTCCATGTGAATCACGCGGGGGAGCGATTCGCCTTCTTTGAACAGGCGATTCTGCAGCGCCGCGGCCAGCGTGCTCTTGCCCGATCCGGCCCGCCCATCAATCAGCACGATCGGGGTTCCGTTGCCGGCATCGATCGCCTCGAGTACGCGATCTGCCAGCAGCTCAACCAGTTGCTCGCTCGAAAGCGGGCCTTGGTTGGCGGGGTCGATTGGTGCTGGCACCCATCCAGCGTAAATGTTTAGCGCTCGATCAGCACGTCTGGGTGACGGTCGAAGCGGTAGCCGCCGCCGCGAATCGTGCGGATGATGTCTTCGTAGCCCGAGATCTTGGCGCGCAGGCGGCGAACGTGAACGTCGATGGTGCGCTCGTTCGGGGCCGACTCGTCGTCCTCGTTCCAGACCAGCTCAACTAGTTCGCTGCGGCTGATGGTGACGCCCTCGTTCTCGACCAGGTAGTTCAGCAGTTCGAACTCCTTGTGGGTCAGCCCGGCGTTGGTGCCGTCGGCAAAGACGCGGTTGCGGGTGGTGTCGATGACGATGCCGGTGGCCGGCTTGTCTTCGTCGGCCGCGTTGTTGCGGTCAACGGCGCGAGGGTCGCGAAGCGCGGTGCGCACGACGTCGATGTTCTTGCCGCCGACGCCCTTGGGGGCAATCGCTACCGCGGCGAAGGTCTGGTCGGTTGCGCCAGGCAGGAGGTTCTCGAGGGTCTTGCGAAGCTCGGCGACGACTGCGGCCAGCGAGGTGCCGGCTGCCGCTGCGGTTGCCTCATCGAGGCCAACATAGAGGGCGAAGCCGCGGGCCTCGGTCTCGGAAGGAACAGCCTGCAGGTTAGTGCGGGCTGGGGTTGGTGCGCTCT